>JAAYWN010000072.1 GCA_012516665.1 Erysipelotrichaceae bacterium | reverse complement strand
TCTCCATGAATTGCAAGTGCTTCAATATCATATTCTTTTAGTTTCCTGACCAGGCGGTCTGCACCAACTTTTGTGCGCGTAAAGACCAGTGACTTTGTAACATCGTTCTGATGAAGAATATCCGCCAAAACATTTTTTTTATTGCTCTTCTCGGTAAAGATCAGATACTGTTCCACAGTATCTGCCGGACTGGCCTGCGGGGCAACGCGAACATCTGCTGGATCCTTCAGCAGTTCTTTTGCCAAATTTTCAATTTCTTTTGGCATTGTAGCGGAAAACATCAATGTCTGATGCTTCTCCGGCATTTTTGCCACAATCTTACGGACATCATTGATAAAGCCCATATCCAGCATGCAATCCGCTTCATCAAGTACAAATATTTCAATATCATCTAAATGAATAAACCCACGCTCCATCAGATCATTCAATCTGCCAGGAGTTGCCGTAAGAATATCACAGCCTTGACGAAGGGCAGTTTTCTGTGCACCCATCGGTGCTCCTCCATATACACAGCAATCTCTCAGCTTGAGATAACGTCCATACATTTTAAAGTTTTCAAATATCTGCACCGCCAGTTCTCTCGTTGGGGTCAGTATCAAAGCTCTGATTACATGTTTCTGGTTTACTTCAAGGGAATTTAAAATCGGCAGAGCAAAAGCTGCCGTTTTTCCGGTACCCGTCTGCGCACAGCCAATCAGATCTCTGCCCGCAAGAATTTCCGGAATCGCTTGTTCTTGTATCGGGGATGGTTCCTTATAGCCCGCTTTCGCAATTGCAGTCAGAATTGGTTCTTTTAATGCTAAATCTTCAAATCTCATAGTTTCTCCATATGTATGTATCTATGTACATGCATTTCAGTCTCTTCATAAAAATACTGACCATGCTCTCTTTTTCGCCCTGGTCAGTATCTCATCAGTTATTTTCAAAAGACCGATGAACAATACACCAAAAACAGGTATTTTACAATAGCTCTAACAATACTTTGTCCTATCCGATGAACCTCGACTGGCTTGCTTTTGATTATGGTGAAAAGAAATAGGGAACGATCATTGCGCATATGCCAAAACATATATGAAGATTCTTTACTCTCTGCGCATCGGCGGAACGTGGTCCTATGTACCATCCGTTCCCTTTATTGAAGACCTTCTGCCGCAGGATCAGTATCGCCTCATCCGCACATCTGTCACAGAAGAAGCAGAGCGAACATCCGCAGAACGCATCGCGAATGAAAAGCTTGAAAGCTGACAGATTTCTATTTGATGCGCTTGCTTTCTGTGTGACATACAGAATACAATTTCTTCATGAAGACAATTATTGAAGAAATGGAAGAAAATGAAGCGGATAATATCAATCTGCTGGCACCATTGAAGGAAGAAATACTGCGCCTTGTCTACTTGGATGACAACTGCCTGCTGGCCAAGACAGAAAATGTATATATAAGCTATTTGCGAAATGACGATGGTGCGGATACGGTACTGAAACATCTGAAGAGCTCAAAAGATATCCTATGCGTAAATGGCTTTGACAGCAGACTGATCAAGCAGAGCGGCAGATGGATGGAGGATTTTCACGATTACAACTATGTCTATCCAAAGAAAGAACCGCTCAGCTATGAGCTTCCTGAGGGAACAGCAATCAGGAAACTGACCCTGCAGGATCTGGACTATGTCTTCAATCACTATGAGACGGTACAGGATCGGATCTTTCTGAAGGATCGGATCAAACATGGCATGTATGGTATTGTTGCCGAAAGGAAGCTGCGCGGGTTTGTCGGCTGGCATCCGGAGGGCAGCATCGGTATCTTATTTGTCGAAGATCTCTGCAAGCGGCAGCACTTCGGCAGCGCTTTGGAATCAGCGATGATCAATGACATGCTGGCACAGGATTGGATCCCCTTTGTTCAGGTCGATGTGCATAACGTAGCTTCCCGCAAACTGCAGGAGTCGTTAGGTTTGATCATTGGAAAAAGACCGGTGCATTGGTATTTCTGAACGTATAAAAGCGAAGAGACATTTGATCCCTTCGCTTTATTCATAACATGATACATGAGCAGGGGTGCCTGTATCATGGATATGACTTTCCTAACGCATGATGATATCGCCGGATCTTGTGATGAGAGATACTTTTCCTGTACCTTCGCCAATGGTCCAGTCATTTTTATTTCTCTTTTCGGCATACAGATGGGTGTGATTATCCAGGTCACCGCTCTTCAGAGATACCTCAGCTGTATAGTCATGATCAGAGATCCGTGTACTGATATCGCCCGAGACGGAAGATGCGGAAATAGCTGTGATCCTGCCATCCTGATCGAGATCAATATCACCGGAAACAGTCTCCATCACGATTGCTTCATTGCCCTGATGTGCGAGTTCAATATCACCGGATACTGTTTTTACATTGTTTTTGCCATGGATGTCCCTGAGCTCAAGATCGCCGCTGACAGATTGGACCGTCAATGTCCTGAACTCTGCCTGATCGATGTCAATATCACCGCTGACCGTGTGGATATCGCCCACACCTGCCAGCAATTCTTCGGCCATGCAGTCACCGGATACCTGTTCACTGTGCAGAGTCTCAAGCTGCATTTTTGAGATTCTTAGATCGCCGGAAGACAGCTGCAGTCCGATGGACTTGATCCTTGATGGAACATCGACCGTGAGCTTGGCATTGCCATGGCGCACAACAAGTCCTAAGCTGTCACCGTCTATTGAAGAATGGATCTCTGACTGCCGCTGGGAAAAGATGCTGGAACGGGATTGAAAGCGATAGCCTAAGATATCTGACGGTCGCAGCACAACATCTACGCATCCGTCATTTCCCTTGATCAGGATCTCATGGATATCCTGGCTGTCTGGGATCTCCACGGTCTCAGCAGTGCCATCGTCCTCTTCCGCAAAATTCCAATTTCCGTTATTGATATTTTCTTTGACATAGCCCGTCGCTGAACGGATCGTATTGTTCAGTGAGTTCTTCAGATCATGAAGATCTCTTTTCAGATCATCGCTGCTGTCATGAGAGGATTCTTTCTTCGGTTGGTCATACAGGAGAGAGATGTTATCCATGACATTGTCAATGGAGCCAAGGTCTTCCATGATTTCTGCTTCGCTCTTTCCCTCTTCTTCACCTTCTTGGAAATGTCCTTCAAAGGCATCCAGCATATCCATCTGGAAATCCTTTGGATAGCTGTTCAATCTCTGCCTGAGCTCTTTGATATATTCCTGTTTTGTCATAACAATTTCTCCGCTTTCTCCACAAAGGCAAGCCATTCTGCCTTCTGTTCTTTCTGATATTTTTTTCCTGTATCTGTAATGTGATAATACTTTCTTGCCGGACCGGAAGGAGATTCCTTCAGATATGTTGTCAGATACTCGTTATCCTTCAATCGCTTCAGGATCAGATACAGAGTACCGGCCGTCACTGACAGTTCATTGGAGATGGTCTCGGTCAGTTCATAGCCATATTCATCGTCCTTGCAAAGCTGCGATAAGACACATAATTCCAGCACGCCCTTCTTAAACTGTGCGTCCATATTCTGCCTCCACCAGTAATGTATCACATACTAGTATGCATTACAATATAGTAAATAAAAAAAAGAAAGAATTTTACTTCTTTCCTTTTTCCTCATTCTTCTCCAATAATATTATCCTTGAGAAGATAGGATGCATCACATCTGCTGCAATGTACTCTGGCGTCCTCATCAAAGATGAGATTCTTGGCCACTCTGGCCTTTTTTCCGCAGTATGGACATTTCAGCGTGTGATACCTCTTAATGCTGCACAATACTTGTGCCCGTGAGACATCTCTCACATTTCTAACTGCTCTCATATTGTTGCACCCCAGACGATTCCGTTCTCGTCATCTATACTATAGACCTCATTTCAATATTTAGACTTTTTGCCATTGAGTAATGTATCTAACAGATTTTCACCTGATCTTCAGGCAGAACACAGTCTGATATCAGATAAGCAATTTATTCTGTAAATATCAAAAAGGAGGACAGCTATGAAAGAGAATGTCATCACGGCCGAGCTGAAACATGGCCAGAATGGTAAAGAAGCTTTCGAAGCGATGCGCAGCTGCACCGGTGCACATGGCTATGAGATCTATGAGATGGCTCTGGTCAAAGGAGAAGAACTGGTCCAGACTTCACCGCGCCGGTTCACGCTGTCCAGCCATTGTTTCATTGATCTCTCCTGGGGCGCTCTGTTTGGCGTGCTGTTCGGTCTCAGGGGCTTCCTGATGGGAAGCTTCCCCGGATGGACCGCCGGTCTTCTGTATGATGCCAGGCAGCATCAGCGCGATAGACAGCTGATCAAAGAAGCCTGCACTGGAGTGCCGCAAGATACAGAAGCTTTGGTCCTGCTCGCCAATGAATCCTATGAAGATGCTTTGGATCATCAGCTGCACGCTTATACAGAACAGATCCATCGTGCGTATGCAAGTGATCTGAAAGAAGAGATCAGGACCCGGCATAATTTCCAGAACGCAATGCATTGAGAAAGAGCGCTGATGCGCTTTTTCTTATCCATGGCATTTTCACCTAAAGTGTTTACAATATACATATGCTAAAAAACACGAAAAAAATGACATGTCTGCTGCTGTGCATGGCCCTCGTCGGAGGATGTGCTTCCACATCAGCGGTCTCCTATACCCAATCCCCCGAGATCAGTGCGATCGAAGCACTGCCGCAGATTGAGCCCGATGAGATCGATACCGATCTCAACGATGAGCCGGAATCCTACGAAGATGAGCATCTGATCAACGGCGACGCCATTCCAACAAGAATTGATGCGGCCGAGAAGATCAAAGAAGCGCCCTACCCGTATTACGAAGACTGTGATCAGCCAGGCAGTCTGTCATACTTTGACTATGATACCTATGATTATGACGGCACTGGACAGCCAGAGAAAAAGTATGCCGTTATCTATACACCATATGGCTATGATCCAAGCCAGCCTTATGACATCTTCTATCTCATGCACGGCGTCTCGGGATACGCCGAAATATTCTTAGGCAGTCCCGAAGAACCAACTTCGATGAAGAACTGCATCGATCATCTGATTGAAGAAGGATCCGTCAATCCAATGATCATTGTATGTATGACCTACTATGATCACAACGAAGAAGAATTCAATGATAATGAAGATGCGGATATTACCAAAGCATTCTCGCAGGAATTCAAAAATGATCTGATGCCGGCAGTTGAAAGCAGCTACAGCACCTATGCGGCCAGTACAGATCCTGCTGATCTGATTGCTTCGCGCGATCATCGGATCTTCGGCGGCTTCTCTATGGGCGGTGTCACAACATGGTATGCCTTCATGCAGTCCATGGCTTACTGCCGTTATTATCTGCCGATCTCCGGAATGCTGTATTGGGGCCCGGATGCCGGCAAACAGGAAAGAGATGAACCTGCCTGGGCCGGTACGCTGCTTGCCAATGCATTGACAGCGCAGGGATATACAAAGAATGATTTCTATATCTATACCGCGACCGGCGGCTATGATGAAGCCAAGCCTCTTCTGGAAGATCAGATCCGTTCCATGGAGATGCAGTCGGATACCTTTATCTTCGGCAGCTCAAGTGATGACGGATACAACTGTACGTATGGCTACAGTGAATATGAAGAACACTCTTGGCAGGCTGTCTTCCAATACCTATACAATGCCCTGCCGATCCTGTCACGTAAGATCAATACAAGAACATCACTGAACTGATGTTCTTTTTTTATCCATCTGTATATATACTGTCACCTTGATCTTGGCCGATTGGTCCAAGATCTTTTTTTGGTTTTCCCCTCTTCACACCATCATGAACATACTTTATAATGATTGGTATACCAATCATTTATGTTGGAAGGAGGTAGTGAAATGGGACGCAGAAAATTGAGCACGACGAAACAGCATCGGATGGATTACAACGCGGATTATCAAAAGGCTTATGTTAAAAGGTATGTGTTCAAGCTGAACACAAAGCATGATCAGGAATTGATTGCGGAATTGGAAAAGATCCAGAATCGGAATTCTTGGTTCAAGAAGCAGCTGGGTGAAAGAATGTAGCTTATGGCGAGCAAAGTCAAAGCAAAAAAGCTACGGAAGAATTTCCTTCTGCCATTGGCTGTTTATGTATTCTTATTTTCTTCACTTCTGTTCTTCTGCACTTCTGTCTTTCTCAAGAGCTATAATAATTCGCTCAGCACGACCAAGCAGAATGTAGAGACCCAGATCGCTGACGTGCACCAGGAAAATGAAGAAGCATCACAGGAGATCAGTGCCCTGTCTTCGCAGAACAGAGTTTCTGCTGTGTCGCAGGCCGCTCTCTCGTATCAGGCACAGAATATAGTCACCGTAAATGAAGGACAGTAACAAAAAAAGCTCTCAGCGTTCGAGAGCTTTTTCATTTCAGTGATTCATATGGAGATAATGATACAGAGCACCGATCATATTGGCATCATTGCCAAAAGTACAGGCCGTGATCTCTGGTATGCATGCAGGCATGCCCTGTTCTGCCGCAGCGTCATAGTAAGCATGGATCTGTTTCTTTAATGATGCGATCAGGATCGGCTGTTTAGAGATGCCGCCGCCGACAGCGACTTTCTGAACATCCAGAACGAACTGCAGATTCATGATGCCGGCAGCTAAGTGCTGGCAGAAATTATCTATGGCTGCCAAGGCGTCGGGATCATTATGATTTGCGGCATCGAACAGAATGCGCCCATTGCATTTCTTCGGATCAAGATGCTTTCTCTGCGCATAGTCGCCGACCAAGTGCAGGACGCTGTTCTCTACTGCCCACATTGAGCCGAGATCATACGGTGCGCGGCGATAGTCTGTCGGCATGCCCGAGAATTCACCTGCCGCAAAAGTTGAACCGCGGTATAGTTTTCCATCGATGATGACAGCCCCGCCGATACCGGTGCCCAAGGTCATGACAATGCCATTTTGAATGCCCTGCATCGAGCCTTTCCACAGTTCCGCAAGGGCTGCTGCCTTAGCATCATTTTCAACCGCAAAAGGAACGGAAATGAATTCCTTTACACGTTCTTTGAGATCGACCTTATCAATATACTTCAGCGCACCGGATGTATAGAAGTATCCGGTATCGGCATCGATCCTGCCGGGGGCGCTCATCACAACTGCTTTGGCGTCTCTGCCATGATTTGCATAGATGGTATGAAGCACTTTCAGAAAACCGTTCAATCCATCATCCATCGGTGTTGCATACTCTCCCTTTTCCAGGATATTCGCTGTCTCATCCATGGTCGCATACTTGATATTGGTGCCGCCGACATCAATGGCCAGATATTTTGTCATAAGAGCTCCTCATTTCTTCTGCTTTGATTATAGCATTCCCTGCCTAGGAACAGTTCCAGTTTATGCTATGATGTCTTCATGAAGATAAAACTTCCTTTTGAAAAAGCAGAGATCAATGAGACCATGGAAGACTATGTCCGCTGGCGCGGAGATCTGTCCTTTGATACATGTCCTTTGAATATCATTGACAGTATGATCTTCTGCGAGATCTCTTATGTAGATTTTACCCAAGCCGTACCATCTGACGGCAGAGCCATATCTTTAGCGAGATGCGGGGAGAAGATCAAAGAAAAGAACTGCTATGCTCTGCGCAATCTGTATGGCGGCCATGAGGACTTTTTTGATGCTGTATGTGCATCAGAAAGATTCGGCAGTGTCCTGCTGAAGAACTATGAAGATATCTTTGAAGAAAAAGATCAGGTGCAGTTCAGTGCCTGCGAATTTATCCTGGCACCAAAGCTTTCTTATGTTGCTTTCCGCGGTACAGATAATTCCTTAGTCGGCTGGAAAGAAGATTTTATGATTGCCTTTACGCGGATCAGGGCCCAGGAATATGCCAGGGACTATCTGCAGAAAATCATGAGACCGCGCCATCAGTATTATGTCGGCGGCCATTCCAAAGGCGGAAATCTCGTGAAGTATGCCTGTGCCTGGTGCAGTGAAAAGCAATTGGACAGTATCATCCGCATCTATGACTTTGACGGACCTGGCTTCTGTTCCGAAGTATTTGACCGCAGCCGGCTGGATAAACTGAAGAATAAAGTAACGCGTGTCATTCCGGAATTCTGTGTCATCGGCAAGATCTTTGAAATTCCTTTTCCGGATCAGTATATCGTAAGATCCAATGAGACCGGCACCGATCAGCACGATATCATCTCTTGGCGCATCAAAGGACTGGCATTGGATACGATTGCCGAGAATGATAAGACCAGTGAATGGCTGGACCAGACCATTGCACAATGGGTCGATGGCGCGAGCCAGGAAGAACGGCGGACCTTTGTCAATGAGTTCTTCGCTTCTTTAGCTGCCGGGAATGCTTCGACCATGCAGGAAGTATATGGCAAAGGCCTGCCGGAGGTCGTCAAGGCCATGGCTGCCGCATCTCCTACTTCAAAGAAACTGGTCGCCAGCTTAGCAGAATCTGCCCTGCACACGGCCAATAAGAAAACAAAATAAAGGGATCAGAAAGATCGAACTATCAGCGATCCTCCGATTCCTTTTTTAGATGTTCCGCCAGCGGCTGTTTGCATACATTGACCCATGCAATATATCCGCTGTATTTTTCCAGCTCAGCCAAAGACATCGCAATGACCGTATGGTGTGAGCCTCCGGCCGGATAGACCTTTGCATGTTTTTTTAAGGATTCATCAAGATAAACAGCAGTGCCCTCTTTCAGACCGAACGGACAGACACCGCCCGGTTCATGTCCGACCAGATCTGTCAGTTCCTGATATTTCATCATCGAGGCTTTGACATGAAAGAAATCTTTGAAAAGATGATTGTCTACTCTTGCGGTCCCTTCCATCACGATCAATACTGGTCGATCATTGACCATGAAAGAGAGTGTCTTGGCAATTTCCGAAGGATCAATATGCAGGGCCTTGGCCGCTAGGTCTACGGTCGCCGAGTCTTCCTTCAGTGTAACGATCCTGTCTTCTATGCCATACTGTTTAAAATACTGTCTTACACTTTCCGCGGACATATGCCTTCCTCACTTTATTTGTAAGCATCATACACCCAATGAAAACAGAAACAAGAAGAGATCGAAACAATTTATCTAGGGAAAGAATATACAAAGAACTGCCTCTTCTCAGCCAGCTGAGAAAAGACAGTCCTTTTTTATTTCTTCTGTACAAAAGCCAAGAGTGCTTTGGCTCCTTCTTCAATGCCGCCATTGCCCTTTTCCGGCAAGCCTAAGCAGGTATAGACTTCTCCTACAGGAATGTCCTGCTTGAACAGTTCCGTAAAGATGCGGTCGATCAGCACCGTGCATTCTTCCTGCCTCTGCATCGGGCCGAAGGGATTGGCAAAGAATGTTGTGGACAGTCCCTTCTCCTGGGTCGTACCTAAGGCAAAGCGCCTGCCTTCTTTAAAGACCGGTTCTGCTTCTTCTTTTGTCGCGAATAAATGCATGCCTCTTTGATCGGTATAGTTGTTGGCATAGAGGAAACAGTCAACTTTGTGATCAGTGATCACGGTATCATAATCGACTGCCGGCAGAACGACTCTGGCATTTGCTTTCTCGGGATTGAAGAAGATCGAACGATCCAGGTCTTTATATGCGGTCCCTTTATCCAGATCATCCAAGCGTACAAAGGCACCGATCTCTGTGCCCTGGGCGCGGATCTTTCCATCTTTATCCAGATGCAGTGTTCCCATATCATCAAAGACTGTTTCCTGATGGTCAATGATATCGTCCGCCAGATGCGAAAGTGCTTCAATGGTCTCGCTCTTGCCAGCTCCGGAATCGCCCATGAACATGATGCCTTTCTTGGTTCCATCCTTGAAATACACATTGACCATGGCTCCATGGATCGGCAGCCATCCGCGCTGCATCATTGCTAAGTTATGCAGTGTGAGGATCGCTTTCTTTGTATAGCCAAAGTAGTCGATCTCTGGGGCATCGGATACTTTTCCGACCCACAGATCATTTTCTGTATCATGATAGAACGTTGTATCATCCGTACCATCCTGACATCCGAACAGAAGGATCGCATCCGGTCTCTTCCCGATCATTTCTGACGGCTTTGCCAAAGCAAATAAGTTGGCACAGGCTGTGCAGCTGGTCATATAGTTGCGATGGAAATAGCACCAGATCAGCATCTCGCCTACTTTTGCCGGATAGCAGAAATATTCATCCTCATCATTATGAAAATCTTCGATCGGATTATGATCCGCATCGACGAATTTATTGGTCCGCCTGCTGGAGTTTGGATGCAGGATCAATGGAGTCCTTAACATGATCAGTTTGATAAAAGGGATTCCCCTCAATGCATCATAAGCAGCCGGCAGCGGGCTGGGAAACGGCGTAACAAGCAGTGAGGCATTCGTACCTGCCTGCAGCTGCCGATAGACATTGTCACTGGATCCCTGTACATTCTGCTGAATGGTCCGATACAGGTCCAAAGCAATTGCATTGACTGTTGTATCTACGGCAATGAACTGCTTGATATGGCTCTCATCGGAACTGCTCTCTTCCATCACCGAATAGCGCTCCATTCTGCGCCAGAACTGATATCCCTGTTCAACGATCTCTAAAAACACTTTCGGAAGCTTGGCATATGGAACATCTACTTTGTCATAATTCATCATGATCAAAAGATTGCAGATATTCTTTAAGTCTTTTACGACCGCATCCAGATCCGCATGATCCTTGCATAGAAATTCATACAGGGAATGCGTATGGTCCTTCAGATACCATACATAGCGTTCCAAAAAGACAGTAAATTCATCAGAATTGATCAGCTGGTGAACAGTCGTGACATGTTCGCCGGAAAGATTGATGATCACGATATTATCGTGATTATAATAGTTCTCTTTCATTTCGGTATCCTCCGTTTTGATTGAGGATAGTATAGCGGCTGAAATGGTCGAGCGGAAGTCCCCTATAAACACTTTTGTGAAATTGACTATTTCAGAAAGACAATGTTCTCATGATCCATCGAAGCGATCTGGGCCGGTGCCAGCTGGGATAAGGCTATCTTTCTGAATGTGTTCTTTCGGTATCTTCATGCATTTTCCAAATGATACAGCCTTGTATATTTATCTTTTAAGTAATCGATATAATACTGTACATTGAATTCTTCACCCGTTGCTTTGCGCAGAATATCCTTGGCATCATAACGGCATCCATAATGATGGATGTTTTCTTTCAGCCACGCAATGACTTGATCATAATGATCGTTCCTCAGCAGATCATCCACATCGATCTGCGATCTCATCGTATGGACGAACTGTGCCGCAAAAGCACTGCCCAGCGCATATGTAGGGAAATAGCCGAATTCGCCAGAGGACCAATGTACATCCTGCAGAATGCCTTCACTGACCTTTTCCGCATGAATGCCAAGATACTTTTCGTACATATCATCCCATGTCTGATCCAGATGTTCCGCCGAGATCGTCCCATTGAAGAGCCCTTTTTCAATCTCATAGCGGATCAAAATATGGATCGGATAGGTAAGTTCATCTGCTTCCGTACGCACTAAAGACGGCACCGAGACATTCAGAGCATCCACAAAAGCATCTAATGATACATTGCCGAGCTGAGACGGGAAATGCTTCTGCAGATGTGGGAAGTTGTATTCCCAGAATGCCTTAGTGCGGCCAAGATAGTTCTCACAGAGCCTTGACTGCGATTCATGCATGCCAGAGGAGATGCCGTCCGACAGGATCATGCCATCATACTTTGGATCGACGTCATGTTCATAATAGGCATGGCCAACTTCATGGACCGTAGAAAGGATGGCAGAGGTGACACTGTTCGGCAGATACTTTGTCGTTACCCGGCAGTCATTCTCGCATGTCCAATCCGTGAATGGATGCTCCGTCTCATTCTGATAGCCCCAGCTCTTATCGAAATGCAGATACTGCAGCAGTTCATCCATGAACTTCTTCTGTTCTTCTGTATCATATGTTTTCTTTAAGAAACCATCTTCGATTGGTTTGGCTGCCTTGACCTTTTGGATCAGAGGCAGGAGCTCTTGCTTGATCTTGGCAAAGAAAGCATCATACTTCTGCTGATCCATGCCTGGTTCAAAATCATCCAGCATCTGATCATACAGATCGGTATCCTTTTTCCGATAGGCATACTGCTTCTTTTTCTCTTCGATCATCTTAGTCAGATACGGTTCAAAGATCGCATAGTCATTCTTCTGCTTTGCCTGCAGCCAAGCATCATAGGATTCATTGGAGAACTTTTCAAAGCCGACAAACTCATCCTTCGGAATGCACAGCGTATGGCTGATCTCTTCCTGATATTTTTCACAGGCACGTTTGGTATCGCCGTCTGTCTGCGGATCATCGATCAGTCCCTGCAGTACTTCCGGCACGCTTGGATCTGTTTCCAAAGAAAACAGTTCGCCAGCTAAATACGCGGTCCTCTCATCACGATAGGCAGCCCCGGCTGTCGGCGCTACCGTCATCTTATCGACTCCGATAATGCCCAATGCCATGCGATAGGCGGACATTTTGAATACCCAATCCTGGTATTTTTTCTTCATTTCATCTGCATTCATATTTTTTCCTCACAATGCTGTCATTATAGCAAAAGAAAAAGAGAATGTGCGATGTACCGCATACTCTCTTCGTTCATTGATAGATTACTTTGCGTATTCAGCTGCAGCTGTACCGGCAATTCTGCCGAAGACAGTGAAGTCTGCAACAGCGTTTCCGCCTAAGCGGTTGGCGCCATGGACACCGCCGGTAACTTCACCGGCAGCGAATAAGCCGCCGATGACCTTGCCGTCTGTGCTCAGTACTTCTGTATTTGTGTTGATCTTCAGTCCGCCCATCGTATGATGGATGCCTGGCTGAACGGTCAGAGCATACAGATTGCCTGTCAGCTGATGGTTGAAGGAAGTACGGTTGAAGTCAGGATCTGACTTTGCCTCAACTGCCTTGTTCCATGTCTCAATTGTTGTCTTGAGAGCATCTGCATCGACATTCATTTCCTTGGCTAAGGAAGCAGCGTCTGCACCGGTAACGGTGAAGCCCTTCTTGATATATCCCTGGATGACTGCCGAAGCATCGACCATGGACTGGTCAACGATCAGCCATGCTGAACTTCCGGTCTGCTCATTTTCAGCAGCAGATACTACATCGCGGGTACCGACTTCATCCGTGAATCTCTTGCCTTCTGCATTGACTAAGATCGCACCATCGCCTCTTAATCCTTCCGTGATCAGAGATGCATTCTTATCCGCATCAACATGCACGGTAGGATGGAGCTGGATCTGATCCATATCTACGGTAGCAGCCTTGACATCATCAGCAGTTGCCATGGTAATGCCCTGGCCCTGTGCACCGGCTGCGTTAGTTGTAATATATCCCTTTAGTTCAGGATGATTCTGGGCAACGACCATATCATTGTTGGCTCCGAAACCGCCGGTCGCCATCACAACAGACTTTGCATTGATCGTAACTTTGTTGCCATCTTTGCCAGAAGCTTCAATACCGACAGCCTTGCCATCCTGCATCAGGATCTTATTGGCTGTTGTATTGTACATGATCTCAACATTGCGTTCTGTTAAGTTCTTCTCCAGGATCGGTACAACATAAGAACCGACGGAGATGACTTTGCCTTCATCATTGACCGGTCTATGGATCCGCTTGACGGAAGCGCCGCCGAACTGCCCAACTGAAGTCAGCTTTGCGCCGATCGATGCCAGCCAATCAATTGCTGGTGAACTGTTCTCAGCAAGTGTCTTGACTAAGCTGAAATCATTCTTTGCGTAGCCGCCGATCATGGTATCCAATTCCATCAGTTCAACAGAATCAAAGTATCCTGTAGGATTTGCCTGATAATCAGCCCATTGCTTTGCGACTGTTTCTGTCAGAGCCTTGACATCCGCATTGTCCGCATACTTTTCGGCAGACTTCAGCGTCTTTTCAACACCGGCAGATTCACCGAAGGTGTTGCTGTCCTGATAAGCAGTCTTAGCAGCATTCATTCCGCCCGTAGAACGGACAGAGTTTCCGCCGGAAACATCCTGCGACTCAACAACGATGACCTTCTTGCCAGCATCGGTTGCGACGATGGCGGCCGTCATGCCTGCACCGCCTGCGCCGACAACAACAATGTCAGCTGTTTCTGTAACATCCTCAGCTGCTCCTGCACTTGCCGTGACCTTAGCTAAGTCGCTTGCCTTCAGGCCAGACTTTTCAAGGGCTGCCTTAGCAGCTTCCAATACTGCATTGGATGTAATGGTTGCACCGGACACTGTATCAACGGTGATCGTATTGCCAGCGACCATCTCTGTCGGCAGTTTTTCCAATGCCTTGTCGCCGATGCCGACTGTCTCTTTTGGACCGTCTGCTTTAACATCTGTAATGACATTCTTTTCAATGGTCAATGTTACGGTAACATCGCCGCCATTGCCTTTTGCTGTGCCGGCAAATGTACCGGATACAGACTTTGCAGAGCATCCTGGCATCGCGCCAAGAATTGCTGCAACGCCGAATAACCCAGCAACGGCAACTTTTGAAATAACATTCTTTTTCATATATTGCTTTCTTTCCTCCCTTACTGCGTATCCATTATGCCTAAAAATCGCTTTTGAAACAAGAATGCTCTTTTTTCTGTTTCTTTCACAAGTGCACTTTGGTGTTCCATAAAGAATAAGTTATAATGGCACACATACAGGGAGGAATCTATGATCAAAGGACTATGCAGTGATTTTGACAGTACCTTGCGCTTCCGTGATGAAAACGGGAACGGCTACTTCAAACCAAATGACATCAAAGCAATTCAGCACTTTCAAAGCAATGGCAATCTGTATGCTATCGATACCGGTCGGCCGCTTCATAGCTTGGTCAATGACATCGAAGAAGCTTTTGTGCCAGATGCCTATATTGTTTCTACCGGAGCCGGCATCTATGAAAGTGCTGATGCTAAGAAAATACTATATGAATACTGCATCCCTGCCGAGATCTGCATCGAGATCCAGGAAGCCTTCCATGCCCATGGCCATCTGTTCATTCATATGAATGGCAGCATCGGTGTCTTTGAACCAGATCCTATCAGTTTTCCTGATCAGATCCTGATCACCGATCAGCAGGCACTCGTAGAGCACAAGCCGGATCACATCGTTCCCGGAGGCCCCGATGGCCATGGTGA
>JAAYWN010000071.1 GCA_012516665.1 Erysipelotrichaceae bacterium | reverse complement strand
TTCAATCCTTAATTGTGCTCCTCTTTTTTCATGTTTAATGAAACATCACTGCTATTTCATTTTACTGTTTCACTAACTTTGAATATCAAGTTTATTTTCAATTCTTTTTCCAAGCCGGGAATTGATTCAGGCCGCATAAAATACAGTGTTATCCTCAATCCCCTTTTTACGTTCAAATTCCCCAGACAAGCCAATTGACAATATATCCAGCCGCAACAGCTACCAGTGTAAATGGAACACCGATCTTAAGGTAGTCCGTTGTTGATACTTCATAACCATCCTTCTGCAGAATGCCGATACCAGCAATATTTGCCGAAGCACCGACTGGGGTCAGATTGCCGCCAAGCGTAGCCCCAATCAGCAGTCCATAGTACAGAACATATGGCTCCACTCCCATCGATACAGCAATTCCCTGAACGACCGGAAGCATTGTTGCAACATAAGGGATATTATCAACAAAAGCAGAAATGAACACCGAGGCAAACACGATCAAGGTATACATCAGGAACAAGGAATTGCCGCCGATCTTAACAAAGAGATCCGCAATGGCCGTTATCACGCCGGCCTCACTGATGCCGCCGATGACAATAAACAGTCCAATCAGCAGAAGCAATGTATGATAATCTACTGCTTTGAAAATACGGGCGACCACGTCTGTGCTCTTTTCACGGATGACACGGTAAAGAATACCGAAAGCAGCGAAGCCAATGCAGATAAAGCCATTGGTCAGCTCCGGCTTGTTTGGAAACTGAGAAGCTAAGATCAAAGCAGCGATGACACCGAACATTAAGAAAGTCGGAACTTTGTCATCTACTTTCGTTTCTGCATCTGCATCTACCTTGTCTTTTTCCTTGCGGAAAAGGAACAGAAGAACAGGAATTGTCAGCAGTGCACCTGCTTCCACAGAGAAAGCAATACCTGGGCGTCCCATGAACCAAAAGAAATCATTAAAGCTCATGTTTGCATAGCCGCCAAGCAGAATGCTCGTCGTATCGCCAACGAGCGTTGCAGCACCTTGAAGATTGGAGGATACAGCAATCGCAATGATCACTGGAATGGGATTTGTCCGCAGTTTTTTTGCGACCGCCAGGCCAATCGGAGCGACCATCAGCACGGTGGCAACATTGTCCACGAATGCTGAGACCAGGCCTGAAAATAGAGCCAAAGCAACAATTGCCCATTGAATATTCGGAACGATCTTCAGAAGCTGTTCTGCCATCCGCGCAGGCATTCTGCTTTCAATGAACAGTTCAACGACCATCATTGTTCCTGCCAGCATCAGAATGACATTCCATTCTACTGCACCAATCACTTTCTGGATGGGCAGAATACCGGAAACAATGAAAACTGCAGCCGCTGCAAGCGCAGTAATATAACGCTTATCCGGCAGAGCAAGCAGCAGTGCATACATAATAACAAATATGATCAATGCTGGAATCATATGGGCCTCTCCTCTTTTTCAGAAGGGAATATTTTCATATTCCTTCATATTATCAATCTGGTCAAAGTTCGTTGTTTCATTGTCAAGCGGTGTAATCGAAACATAGCCATTTCTGACCGCCGTTACATCTCCTGACAGTGTATTGAGCAGATGCTTCGATGTCATAGGAACATGATCGCACACAAGCAGTAGCGAACCATCTTCCTGATCAACGACATCCACTGGCTTCTCATAGCTCCGGCTTCCTTCAATCTGCGTAATGCGAAATCCCTTGAGCTCTTCATAAGGAAGAGACGGTACATTGATATTCAGCAGATATTCCAAGCGATGCGGATCTTTCATATAGTAAGGAATGACCTGCTGAACTGCTTTGGCTGCTGCTTCATAATTCTCACTTGTATACGAACATAAGGAAACAGCGATTGATGGGATACCGATGATCATGCCTTCCGAAGCAGCACCTACCGTACCGGAATAAATGCAGTCAGAAGATAGATTTTCGCCCTGATTGATACCCGTGATGATCAGATCCGGCATCTGCTTTAAGAATGCAAAGCATCCATAATAGACACAGTCTGCTGGCGTTGCATCAATGGCCCAGGCACCCGCCGTTCCTTCTATCTCTCGGCGCCAGGCCCGACGATGACGTATGAAATAAGTTATCGAATGACTGTAACCGCTCCGTTGCCGGTGCGGTGCAGCGACATAGACTTCATGATCTTTTTTTAATATATTCACTAAGGCAGCGATGCCCTTGGCATCAATGCCATCATCATTTGCTAATAAAATACGCATCTTTTTTCTCCCTGCGGCATATTATAGCATATATGGTATATCGGACATGCTACAATAGTCCCATGGAAATCCAACCAACAAAAGACATTGAAGCATTCTGCAGCCGCTGCCGCTGCCATCTGCAGTCTGATAATAAGAACAGCTTTCTTGGCATGCATGCGACCAAGGCAAATGAAACAAAGATTCAAACAGCAATGCATGATGCAGGCTTTGCTGAATTTCAGGGCGATGCGCATACATGGCCTTCTTTGTTCTTATCAGCAGATGCATGGGAAAGATCCAGCTATCATTCTCATGTTTCCCTGGATCTCGTAAAGAATGAGCACTTTTCTTATCAGACGGAAAAAACAGCTGGGCATGAATTATTCAATACTGACTGCATCCAGAAAGACCCAAAAAGAGAATTGAATGATTGGATGAAGCTCAGAGCGATGGATCGTAATTTTGATGCCATCTATTTATATCAGGATGAAAAGGATTGGATGATGGATGCGCCAAGCGAAGCAGCGACAAATGATGTTCCGGCCGCCAAAGCTCATGGCAATGTGCTGACTTTCGGCTTAGGCATTGGCTACTTTATTTATATGGCACTCATGAATCCCCATGTTGACACAGTGACATGCATTGAAAGCAGTTCCCAGGTCATTGAAATGTTCAATCGCTTTCTGTATCCGCAGTTTCCGCAGGATAAAAAAGTAAACATCATTGAGGGAGATGCTTTTTCCTATTACCGCCGAGAATATCTAGCACCGTATGATTATATCTTTACCGATATTTGGCAAAGTTCGATTGATGGTCTGAACTGTATCGAAAAGCTTCTGATGCAGAATAATGAACCTTTGGAAAAAGCAGACTTTTGGATCGAGGACAGCTGCTTTGAGATCATGTGGACATTGATCTTTCTTTACTTTGATGCTCTTCTTCATCATCATAAAATATCCATCAATCCGAGCTATGCTCATCTGATGCACAAAATACAGAACTATTTTGATGCGATGGATGTTGTCATTTATGACCCTTCCAAGCTGCAGTTCTATATGTATGATACAGGAACGATCCGTTCGATCTTAGCGCAAAAATAAAAAAGAAAGAAAGCTTGCGCCCTCTTACCAATTCACCATTTTTGCACCGCAGTGCGGGCATACTTTCTTTTCCTGATTGCTGACATAGCCGCATTCACTGCATTCACACTGCGGCAGATACATGACACCGTCAATATAGCTGTCATTCTTTACCGTATGATGGATCCAATGCGGGACACCCTGGCGCAGAGCATCCATTGCAGTCTGCCCTTTTTTTACTTTGATTCCTTTTTTCATGATCTGTACTGTCATTGCATATACCTCATACTAACAGCGGCAACAACAGCTGGGCCAAGCCTAAGAAGATAAAGAAGCCAAGTACATCTGTTGCTGTCGTAACAAAAATCGAAGAAGCGACGGCTGGATCGGCACCAAGTTTTTTTAGTAAGACCGGTACAACAAAGCCGAATATTCCAGCTACTACTAAATTGCCGATCATAGCAATCAAAATGATGATACCTAAGAAAGCATTGCCATAGACCGCATAAACGATAAGACCGGTCACCGCACCATTGACGGCACCGTTGATCACCCCTAACAGGATCTCTTTCCAGAAAGCCTTCCAATACTTCGAACGGGGAATATCATCCTGGGCCAGCTGACGTACAAGGATCGACTGCGTCTGAGTGCCGGCATTGCCGCCCATACCTGAAACAATCGTCATCGTTGAAGACAGAGCGACGACCTGGGCAATTGTCCCCTCAAATGCTTTGACTGTCAAGGATGCCAGAAAAGCAGTCCCTAAGTTGATCAGCAGCCAAGGCAGACGCAGCTTGATTGATTCCAATAAAGAAGTCGAAAGACTTTCTTCTTTGGAAACGCCAGCCATCTCTAAGATATCTTCGTTATACTCTTCAACGATGACATCGATAATATCATCAACAGTAATAATGCCCATGATCGAACGTCGGTTGTTAATGACTGGGATTGCATTAAGATCATACCGCGAGACAAGCTTAGCAACTTCTTCCTGATCGTCTTCCGGATGCACAGCAATCACGTTTTCATTCATGATATCTTTCAGCATCGTATTTTTTTGCGCGGTCAGGATCTGCCTCAGATTGCAGATGCCCGTCAGCTGATGCTTGGCATTGACAATATAAATAGTTTCAATGACTTCGGTCTTTTCAGCCGTCTGCTTGATCTTGGTCATACCATCTGAAACTGTCATATCTTCCGGCAGTGAAATATATGCTGTCGTCATAATGCCGCCGGCACTGTCCTCTGGATACTGCAGCAATGTCTGCACTGCATTCCGATCTCTGACCTGCATCTGTTTGATCAGCATCTTTCGCTGAGCATCCGGGATCTCACCGATCAAGTCGGCAATATCATCCTTCTGCATATAGCTGAAGACTTCAATCAGTTCATCATTAGTGATGGATTCCGCCATCCGAACAGACTGTTCATCCTCTGCCTGTTCCAATACTTTAGCCAAATTCTCTGTTTCCAATAAGGAACAGAGCTTCCATACCTGTTCATCGCTCAATTCCGGTAAAAGCTGGGCAATATCAACAGCATTGAAATCTTCGATGTAATCAGCCAGTTCCGCTGCTTCATTATGATCCAGCATCTGAACCAGTTCATTGATGGTCATGACTTCTGCCATAGTTCTGCCCTCCGTTTTCTGCCCCTATACAATACTTTCATTTTCACTTTGAAGCAATGAAAAAGATGCCGCAGCACCTTTTCATTTTATTTCATTCTTTTCCACCTGCACCAAGAAGAAGATAGGAAGATAAGCAAGCACAGCGACAATGCCGCTGACAATATAAATGATCGGTGCAACATTTCCGCTGCCGATCAGCAGAGATCCGATTTCCGGACCGACTACCATCGGGATCATCACCATAAAGATCATGCGCATGCCTTCAAAACGTCCATGTGAATCACTCGGGATCAGATTTTTGAACATTGCCGTAGAAGCGACCATCATGGCCATCCATCCGCCATACAGCAGAACTCTGGCAAGAATGATCAGAATAATATTCATCGTGGATCCGTGCAGAAGACATCCCGCTATAAATAGGAGCGGTGCAAAGCACAATACTTTTGTGCCTCTGCCTTGATCGCACAATTTTCCTGTCCAAAGAGAAGCGATGACCATGATTGGAAGTGCAGCTGCTGTTAAGAAAGTCGCATATGTTTTGGAAATGCCTAGATACTGATTGGCAAAGATCATTTCATAGGCATAGGAAACCTGAAAGCCGCACAGCAGTATGCAGATGATGCACAGAACCAGGAACAGCTTTTTATTCTCCTTGAATGTAGCAATCTTAAAGGAACCAAAGATCTGTTTCCAGATTCCTTTTCCTGTCACTTCTGTATTTGGTCTGAGATCCGGTGCATCCTGCATTGCATTGCCGGCGATCAATCCGGTCAGACTGACCAGAGCACCGACACTGATGAAGAAGACCGCATAGCCATAGTTGTCAATGACAGCTCCGGCAAACGCCAGAATGACGCCGGAGATCAGCGGGGCAATCTGCACAATGGCTGTGATCTTGCCGCGATTGGTCTTGTTGGAAATATCCGTCGTCCATGCATTAAAACATGAATCATATGCCGTAGAGCCGAAGAACGTCATGACGCAATCCAATACAACGACCATCAGGCACTTGGTGAATTCACCAGGAAAAAGCTTGCAGCAGTAGAAGCCAGCCGTAGCAATGCCCCAGATCACATAGCCCCAAAGAATAAATGGTTTGCGCTTCCCAGCTTTATCGGACAGCGTGCCCATCAGGAAAGTCGTCACGGTGGCAACAATTGCACTGGCGCCATTCATGATAGCAATCGGCTGTGTATTGGTCGTGATCTCATCATATGTAAAGGTATTGAACCATGAGTTCTCCAAGCCCCAGGCAATCTGGCCAAGGACAGCCAAAGCAATGACAATCCAGAAAACATTCTTCTGCGAAAATCCTTTTTTGTTCTGTTCCATAAAGCACCTTCTTTATTTGAGATCCTGAATCAGATTCTTATAAAAATCAACACATCCCGGCAGACAGTTCGTTTCAATATTCTCATTGAGACCATGCATGCCTTTCATCTGCTCTGGCCCATAGATGACAGGTGCAAAACGTACTACAGTATCACAGATATCCTGATAGTTCCTAGCATCGGTCGCACCGGTCATCACATAAGGGCTGACCGCCACACCAGGGAATGTCTGATTGATCATTTTTGTAAAGAATTGAAAAGCATCGCTCTCAATATCCACTGAATGAGAAGCATCTGTTGCATACAGCACTTCTGTTTTCAGGTCATGTTCAGCAGCAAGTTTTTTTATAATATCCAGACTTTCCTGCATTCCTTGATGCGGAATAAAGCGCATGTTAGCCCCAAGCGTCGCTTCCTGCGGCATGACATTGTATGCATCAGAACCAGAAGCTTTGGTAAAGGCAATCGTTGTCTTCAGCATCGCCCCTGCCTGAGCAGAGATACTTGGCATGAGCTTCACCAGCAATGGTTTGAACAGCCATGTATTGCTGAAGATATAGCGCAGACCGAAAGAAGATGCGTATGGTGCCAGTGTATTGAACATTCGTTCAACCTCTATGGACATTTCAGATCTGAAGACCGGATGCGTTTCTACTTCATTCACAAAAGCTGCAATACGAGCAAGCGGTGAATTTTTGGTCGGTGTGCTGGCATGGCCGCCGTTGCTTTCGGCAGTGAACTTCACATCTGCTTTGCCCTTTTCAAACAAGCCGACCATGGCAAAGTTCCCGGGAATGCCATTCATCGGATCGGTAATGATACCGCCGCCTTCATCACATACTAAGTAAGGATGTACATTTCTTTTCTTCAGTTCTGCAACTAATTTTCCGCAGCCATCCCCTGCCCATTCTTCTGTGCAGGAAGAAGAAAGATATACATCATTCTCCGGCACATATCCCTGGGCCAGCAATTCTTCTGCTGCTTCAAAAAAGCCCATCACAGAACATTTTGTATCCGAGGCGCCGCGGCCCCAAACTTTGCCATCGGCCAGATCGCCTGAAAATGGGTCATGGATCCATGTACCTTCAGCAGGAACGACATCCTGGTGGCTCATCAGGACAAGCGGATGCATGCTCTGCTTGCCCTTCCAGTAGAACAGAAGATTGCCATCAATCTCCGTTTTTTCCAATTTCTGATGGACCAGCGGGAATAGCTTTTCCAAGGTTTTATGGAACCCATCAAATTTTTCTTTCTCATATGTATCTGGATAGGAAGTCGTATCCACCTGCACCATGGCGGACAGTTTCTCAGCGCACATCTTTTCTCTGCCGGCTTCCGGATGAGGTTCATAGGTTGTTGTTTTCCGCGGTGTGCATAAGGTATGGATCAAAGCAGCCAACAGCAGTATCAGCAGAATAGAAACTGCCATTGCTAAGATCATCCAAAATATCTTCATAGCACTTCACCCTGGACATTCTTTTTCTTCCAAGCAAAATAGGACAGTGCAATTGTCACTGCCCCCGAAGGCAGGATCATCAGACTGGTCTGTGACGTCAAGGACGGAACGAGCACATACAGCAGCGCCATCAGGATCAGAGGAACACATGCCAGCTTCAGATTTTTACGGTAATACTGATATGCCATGGCGCCGAATAAAGCAGGTACTACATTGGCAAAAGCAGGCTGCAGTGCTTCACTCTGCAGGATCGGCTGCAGCGGGATCAGCAGCACGACGCCGATGGCCAATACAACAATGGTAACCAAAGAAGACGCAGCGATCGACAGTGTCGATATGATCTCATTTTCACTCGTACCGCTCTTGGTGCCGCAGATCTCACGGGCATTCATGGCGCATGGGATCTTCATATTGATCAGGTTGCCAGTAATAAAAGCAAGATAGCCGCCGCCAGCGCCAAGCATCGGCGTATAGACCAGGAACTCCACAACGCTCGATACTGTCCACACCAATCCTACGGATAGGTATCCCTTCAGCACTGCAGACATATCTGGCATCGCTCCTAAATAAAGACCGATGACAAACGGTGCGCCAATAAACAGCACTGTACAGATGGCCGTTGAAGCCCGCCCGATCAGATGCGTTCCGCGATCATACTTCGTCAAGAATTCTTTTTTATCATTTTCAGCAATCATCATATTCATCCAGCCTTTCTAGATCAGCACAGCGGCAATCATACCTACCAGCATACTGCCGGCGATGGAGAAGCTCTCCAGCCAGACAAGATGTTTCTTTTCTGCAAAATAAGTAAAGACCGCCATTGTCAAAGCAGACACGACCGCCACAATGATCGGCAGATAATCCCCTTGGAAAGTGAATAATCCTTTACCGGAGACAAAATTTCCAATATAGCTTCCCAGGTATGCGCTGACAAGTCCAATGAACATGGCAGTCATAGCCGTATCGCCAAAGCCCTCTTTCTTTGTTTTCTGCTCTTTCTGCGCATTCTTCTGCAGTTTCTTTAAATAGCGCTTGTTGAAGAAGAAAGACAGGACCATGCCCCAGATGATACAGACGCTCATTAATAAAGCTATCGTAGCAAAGGCCTGCGGTGTCATGGCAGAAGCAGACAGCTGGCTCATGCCAACCTGTTCCGCTGCCGCTTCGGCTACCTGTGTCTCATAGTGCAGGGCACCGATGACCGATAATCTCAGCCAAGGCCATGGTGTTCCTAAACTGCCCGATAAAGCAATGACACCAAGCAGAATACCTACGCTTGGCAGAATAGAAAAAGTAATACTGGAAGTCACAGCATATTTCAGTTTTTTCCGATCCATACCGATGGCAATGCCGGCACGGTAAGCACGCACCATAAAGACGACACAGATCAAAGCAACAAATAAAATGATGGAGCCGCAGATCAAGTACATAGGTACACTGTTCAATAGATCTATCATAAAAAGCACCTCTTTTCTATCATACGCTTTTCTTCTTCCTGATAGTCAGATAATAAAAGGGCACAGTTCTCCTGTGTCCCAATTCTCATTCAAATGGATGCTGTGCCGTCAAAGCAAGTACCTGTTCTCTGATCTTTGCTTTTACCGTTTCATCTTCTTTATGCTTCAGAACTTCTGCAATCATCAGACCGACCTGATGGAAATCCTCTTCTTTGAATCCCTTGGTCGTCATAGCTGCCGTGCCCAAACGGATGCCGGAAGTTGTATTCGGCTTCAATGTATCATAAGGGATGGCATTTTTATTCACGGTAATATTCACCTGGTCCAAAGCGGTCTCTGCTTCTAAGCCGGTAACGCCCAGGGACATCGTATCAACTAATACTAAATGATTATCGGTGCCGCCGCTGACTAAACGGAAGCCTTCTTCCTGCAGAGTCTTTGCCAATACCTGACAGTTATCTAAAAGCTGTTTGATATAGACTTTGAACTCTGGCTGCATAGCCTCATAGAGACAGGCCGCCTTGGCCGCAACAATATGGCATAATGGACCGCCCTGAATGCCGGGAAAGATTGCTTTGTCCAATTGCTTAGCATACTGTTCTTTGCATAAGATCATGCCGCCGCGCGGCCCTCTCAATGTCTTATGTGTGGTCGTTGTAACAAAGTCTGCGTACGGTACAGGGCTCATATGATAGCCAGTTGCAACAAGTCCTGCAATGTGTGCCATGTCGACCATGAGCAAGGAACCGCAGTGATCTGCGATCCTTCTGAATTCCTTGAAGTCAATTTCACGTGCATAGGCAGATGCCCCTGCCACAATGATCTTCGGCTGCACTTCCATCGCAGCTTTATCAATGGCATCATAGTCCAAGCGTTCGCTCTTTGGATCCACACCATAGGGATGGAATTCATACAGCTTGCCGGAGAAAGATACTATTGCCCCATGCGTCAGATGTCCGCCTGATGCTAAGTCCATGCCCATGACTCTGTCGCCCGGTCTCAGCACTGACATATAGACGCCCATATTTGCCTGCGAACCAGAGTGCGGCTGTACGTTGGCATGCTCTGCCCCGAACAGTTCACACGCTCTTGTACGTGCCAATTCCTCCACAGCATCGACATTGGTGCAGCCCCCGTAATAGCGATGTCCCGGATATCCTTCCGCATATTTATTGGTCAGGATCGATCCCGCTGCTTCTCGGACTTCTTTCGAACAGAAGTTCTCCGAAGCAATCAATTCAATATTGTTATTCTGTCTTTCCTGTTCCTTGGCAATCAGTCTTTCCAATTCCACATCCTGCATACAATATACCCCTGCTTTTCTAAGTAACATTGTATTTTAATTTCGCTGAATTGTCAGCGGATTTATACAGATTGATCCGTCAGCGGAAAGCATAGGGTCACTTTGAACAGATCGCCGTCGACCTGCAGATCCATGGTTCCATGCTGCAGTTCCGTCAGGCTCTGGGCAATCGATAGGCCCAGACCGTTTCCTTCCGTATTTCTTGAGCTGTCCCCGCGGACAAATCTTTCTTTCAATTCTTCCGCTGTGATATTCAGCTGTTCCCTGGATGTATTCTTGAAGGAGATCTCTGCTCGGCCATCCTTCTTTATTAACGAAAGATAGACTCTCGTACCATGCTGAGAATACTTGCATATATTATTCAATAGATTGTCAAAGATGCGCCATAGACGTCTGCCATCGGCCAGAACAGCAATGGTTTCTTCTGGCTGATCGATGATCAAAGTCAGCCCCTGTTCCTTCATTTTTGCTTCATATTCTCCCGCCGCCTGATTCAGCAGCACATTGATTTGACATGGAACTAATTCCACTTCAAGATTGCCCGTTGATGCTTTGGAAGCCTCGATCAGATCTTCAATCAGTTTCTTCAGTCTTGTCGACTGCCGGATTAGTACTTCTGTATATTCTTTGATCTTCTCAGGATCATCTGCTTCTTTTGCCAAAAGATCAGAATAATTGATGATCGAAGTCAATGGTGTCTTAATATCGTGCGAAACATTGGTGATTAGTTCAGTCTTCATCCTTTCGCTCTTCATCCGTTCCTCG
Source organism: Erysipelotrichaceae bacterium (assembly GCA_012516665.1). Lineage (GTDB taxonomy): Bacteria > Bacillota_I > Bacilli_A > Erysipelotrichales > Erysipelotrichaceae > Bulleidia. The sequence continues at coordinate 4,348 of JAAYWN010000071.1, read as the reverse complement.
ACTGCCTGATTCATGCCGTCCGCAATATGATTGATATTCTCTCCGGCTTTGGCAAAGTCACCTTTCATGCGCGATGTATCAACTTGATAATTGAGATCGCCATGCGATAATTCTTCACTTGCTCTGAACAGTTTCTTCATCATTTCAGCGATCCAAAGACCGATAAAGAAATAGATCAGTGTTTTGATCAGATAAAGCAAAGTATCGCCATGAAAGGACATTAGATTGAGAAAGAAATCAGCGATGATCCAAGCTCCAAGAATACCAGCTGCTTTCCAGACCGTATTCATCTGTTCACAGATATGACAGATCCCGCGGCAGATCTTTCCAATCAAAGTATGACGCCAGAATCCTCCCTGTTTTACTCTGACAGCAATATTTATGATGCATGATGTCACCATGCATCCCTCAAGGATAAAGAAGGCCATGAGCATACTGAAACCTGTAAAAACAGAGCTCTTATTGATTCCCGGCAGCAGCCGTATCATGAAATAGAAGATGCCCATGCAGCATGCCGCATATCCAAGGATGCATACATCTCCTGGAATAGAAGCAAGAGGACCTGGATAGATCTCATCATCTTCACTGCGATGGCCAGCCGCATTGATCAGATAGATCAATGCACATACCGCTGCAATTATAAAAGCAGCCGCATAGTAATAGATCATTTCTCTCATGCCATAGAGGGACATCGAGATGCGATGCCATTGTGCATAGATGTCATTATTGGGAAAAGACCCATTGATATAGACATTGACCGTATATGTTTCATAGAGAGGCTCAGGACCTGAAGTATCTTTCAGCATAGCAATCTCATACGTATCTTTCAGCAGCGTGTTTTCAAAAGTATGATTATTCAATACTTCCTTGCCTTCACCATCCATGACCTGAAAAGCAATATTTCGATCAGCAGAGGATGGTCTCTCATCTTCATACAGTACATTCTGCAGCATTCCTCTGGCATCCTGATACATCGGCGCATAATTTTCCATCACATTTTTTTCAGCTGTTTTATACGCTTCCGCATAGAATTCATTAGACTGCAGAAAGACAATGCTGAGCATTGCCATCAAAGATAAACATGCGGCAGTTACAAGAACGATCCAGGCAATTGTTTTTGCCCAGATACTGTATTTGAAATGTTTACTTTTCATGTCTTCCCTCCATTTTGTATCCCTGTCCCCAGACAACTTTCAGGTTTCTAGGTTCATTGGGATCAATTTCCAGCTTTTCTCTTAAGTGACGGATATGGACTGCGACGGTCGTACTTTCATTGCCGACAGCTTCTTCTTTCCAAACATTCATATAGATCTCTTTCGGACTGAATACTTTCCCTTCATGCATCATCAGCAGTTTCAGAATATCAAATTCCGTAGGTGTCAAAGAGATCAGTACACCATCCAAAATGACTGTTTTCGCTTCATTATCCAATTCAATGCCGTCAATGAAGATCTTCTCCGGTGTCATCGGTGCACTGCCCAGCTGCATATATCTTCTCAGCTGAGAGCGCACTCTGGCATTGACTTCAATCGGATTGAATGGCTTGGTAATATAATCATCAGCACCGACATTCAGACCAAGGATCTTATCATTGTCTTCACTCTTTGCGGTCAATAGAATAATGGGCACATTGGAGCTTTCCCTGATCTTTACCATCGCTTCCATGCCATCCATCTTAGGCATCATGATATCCATCAGGATCAATTGAATTTCGTTTTCGCTCATCACCTGCAGTGCTTCTTCGCCATTGTATGCTTCATAAAGTTTATACTGCGGATCAGATAGGTAGATCTTCAAAGCATTGACAATATCCCTGTCATCATCACAGATCAGTATGCTGTACATATTTCTTTCCCCTCTTTCACAAAATCATTATATGATGGCGCTGCCTTAAGAAGATAGGGTCCAAATCCTTAAGATTTTCTTAACAAAAAAAGCATTATTCGCCTTATACAACATCACAATGCAGTTCATTTTCTTTTCTGCCCTATCAGGTATTCTTATTCTTCTCTCTTCCGTTTGATCTCCTGGACAATATGCAGTGCTCTTTCTTTATATTTTTTTGAAACATACACTGTCTGTATTTCTTTATTAGCTGTATGCGGACTGATCATTGATACATCATTAAAACCTCCTCGATGATTGAGATCATCCAGCTGGATCGTGTTTGGTATTTTATCTTCTTTGAACTTCGACGTACATAAGGCAGTCAGATTGCTGTCCCCTGTTTGCAGGACCTGTACTTTTAATAATGATGCAAACATACGTTCATTCCCCCTTTTCACTTTTGGCTGAAGCATCGTCACGTACAGATGACATATCTGTGTATCTGAGCTCCGTATATCGTTTTGTTATCTTACTGCAATCGTCCCATGTCTCCCTGCATGCATTTGACAATTCCGTCTCTGCTTGTAGTAAGATTACTGTAATCAGTAAAGTACTTATCATTCTCGGGGGAGACAAAATGAAGCTGAAGATTGCTATATGCGATGATTCTGCAGAAGAGCTCCAGAAGATCCATGATCATACAAAAGAATATGCCCAGGAACACACTTTGGATGTACATATCAATTCCTACAGCCATCCTGATGCCTTGCTGCTGGCCAGTGATCAGAATGCTTTTGATCTGTACATTTTGGATATCATCATGCCGATGATATCTGGTATTGAAGTCGGAAAGCACTTAAGAAAACAAAATCCAGAATCCCAGATCATTTATGTAACAAGCAGTTCTGAATATGCAGTCAATGCCTTTGCCATTGGAGCCGCACATTATCTCATCAAACCTTTCAGCAAAGCTTCTTTTGCAGAAGCAATGGACCGCGCAATCAAGAATATCAAACGGAATGAGAGAATTGAATTCAGTATTCGCTGAGAAGACGGCGGTATCATAATATTGGATGTCAGCGATATTGAATATATTGAATCGATCGATCATATTCAGGTGATCCACACATCACATGCGGTCTACACAGAGCAGCGGCGTTCTATCAGCAAATTAGCGGAAGAATTGGACGCCGTCATGCCGAAACAATTTATCGTTCCCTATCGCGGATTCATGGTAAATCTTAAAGAGATCTCTGCCCTAGACCAAAAAAATATCCTAATGCATTCGGGGAAAAAGATACCGATCCCGCATGGCAGCTATCATCGGATCCAAGAGCAGTATCTGGCATACCGCTTCAGAAAGAAGGACACATAATGCCCATATCGCAATTGATCTATTATGTACTGAAATTTTTCATTCCGGGATTTTCTTCCCTGCTGTTCCGGCTCGTCCTCTGCTGTTCCTCATTGCGGCCCATTGGTGGGCAAAACCTCTGCGCTTCTTAGCAGATACGATCGAAGATGGCATTGCCATTGCTGACTCTGATGATCGTCAATATCATTCCCGTCTACCCGCATGACAGTTTTCATATCCATCCAATCTACTGCACGATGCTGATAATTGCTGCAGAGGCAGCATTCTTTCTGTACTTATATGTCCTGTACAAGAATCTGAAACGGATCAGTTTTCTCTCCCGTCAGAGCCTCCGTACCGAACTGCTGAGCCAAGAGATCGATCACTATCAATCCTATCTGAATACGGCTGCCGAGAATCGTCATGATCAAAGACATCATGACAGTATCGTCCTGGCGTACTTGGAGAACAATGATACTGCATCTGCCATTCAATATCTGCAGCATCACGAAGCTGTTCTTGCGAAAAGCTCCCTTAAGCAATATTGTGAAGAACCTACGGTAAATGCTGTATTAAGAATCTATGAAAAGCGCTGTCAGGAGGACCGTATCTCCTTTCATGCAGATGCCGTTCTTCCTTCTGTTCTGAATATAGATGCCGCAGATCTAGGCGGTATGCTTGGCAATCTATTTGAAAATGCTGTCCACGCAGCTTCGAAAGGCAAAGATGGCTTTCTGTCCTTTTCCTGCAAGAATGAAGATGACAGTCTTCTGATTGAACTGACCAATTCTTCATCGGATACAGCTGATTTCCACAATGGCCTTCCCATTTCCCATCGGCCTGGCGGTGGCACAGGTACCAGAAGTATTAAAACAACCGTCCAGAAATACAATGGCATCCTCTCCTTCAGCCAATCAGGAAACACCTTCATTACTAGAATCATCATACCTATGCATGCATAAAACATTTCTGCATTCAGCTGTCTGAACTGGATGCAGTTTTATTATGAAATACTCAAATTAGGATAATTATAAGGTCGTTTCACGACAGAAAAAGGTCGTTTGGCGGCAGAAACGGTTCTTTTCACTTTCCTCATGATATGAATATAGAAGAAATATGGCTCTTCATCAATAAGTGTGGGTATATAAATCAGCGTATATGCTGATG
>JAAYWN010000070.1 GCA_012516665.1 Erysipelotrichaceae bacterium | reverse complement strand
CGATCCTAAGTGGACACCAGCTATCAAGGAACTGCTTGATGCTGTTGACTCTTATATCCCAGCTCCAGTTCAGGAATTCGATAAGCCATTCTTAATGGCAATTGAAGATGTCTTCACGATCACTGGCCGTGGCACAGTTGCTACTGGACGTGTCGAGCGCGGTAAGCTGAACATGAACGATGAAGTTGAGATCGTTGGTATCAAGCCTACACAGAAGACAGTTGTTACTGGCATTGAAATGTTCAGAAAGACTCTGGACTTTGCTCAGGCCGGCGATAACATCGGTGCACTGCTCCGTGGTATCAACCGTGAACAGGTTGAGCGTGGACAGGTTCTGGCTAAGCCAGGATCCGTTACTCCTCATACACAGTTCAAAGCTCAGGTCTATGTACTGACTAAGGAAGAAGGCGGCCGTCATACACCGTTTGTCTCCAACTATCGTCCTCAGTTCTATTTCAGAACAACAGACGTTACTGGTGTCATCACTCTTCCTGAAGGAACTGATATGTGCATGCCTGGCGATAACGTTGTCATGAGCGTTGAGCTCTTGGATCCTATCGCTATTGAAAAGGGCACAAAGTTCTCCATCCGTGAAGGTGGCAGAACAGTAGGTTCTGGATCGATCACTGAGATCGACAAGTAATTGATTTCAAACAGAAGGTATTCTCTGATGAGAATGCCTTTTTTTGGCTCAGATCATATAATGTCAGTTATTCGCACACAGATTTTCAATGAATGCCTATTTATGAATTGCATCCATGCATTTTCTTGTTATGATAATGGCATGATAAAAGGAATAGTATTTGATTTTGACTGCACTCTGTCCAAACGATATGAATCTGCATATTATCTCTTTCGTGAGTTTTTACATGAGATGCGGCCGGAGATGGACCCGTCTTCGATTGAATTCGAAAGCATCGTACAGAGATGCATGATCTGGGATGAATATGGATCAATTAAAAAGGATCACGTATTTTCTTTGGTACAGAAGTACTATGTACCGGAAATGGATATTCAGGCTTGGAAAGAAAAATGGAATGAAAGATTCTGCCAATCTCAGGTGCTGATCCCGGGAGTAAAGAAAATACTGCCGCTTTTAAAAGAGAAATATAAGCTGGGCATCCTGACCAACGGTGATGAAAGATTTCAGAAGAAAAAGATTGCTTCAGCAAAGATAGCAAAGTATTTTGATGTCATCATTGCTTCTGGAGAGTATGGTATCCATAAGCCGGATCCGAAGATCTACGAGATCATGGCTGAAAAGATGGGACTGAAGACAGATGAAGCTGCCTTTATCGGTGATACTTTTGCGACAGATATCCAAGGGGCGGTAAAAGCTGGCATGTATCCTATCTGGTTTGAATATGAAAGACGGTGCATTTCGGAGTATCCTGTAAAGATCGTATCCAGTTATGAGGAAATTGCGCATCTCTTTCTTGAAGATACCTCATGGATGCACTGAAAAAGCTGCTTGCATGCTTTCTGTGCCTGAACCTTTGTGCATGCACAAGACCAAGCACTGCTGAGACACGAAAATCTTCACCGGCTATTGCGGAAGACATTGTCACTGATCAGAAGAATGAAGTTGCTTTGTATCTGGAAATGTATCAGCATCTTCCTTCCTGCTATATGACCAAAAAGGAAGCTCGAAAAAAAGGGTGGTCAGGCGGTGCTCTGCATGAAACAGTTGAAGGCAGATGCATCGGCGGGGATGTCTATGGCAACTATGAAGAGGTATTGCCGAAGATCTCAGGAACATATTATGAATGCGATATCAATACGTTAACAAAGACCTCTCGCGGTGCAGAGAGGATCATCTACGATGATGATGCCAAGGATATTGATGTCTACTATACCAATGACCATTACGAATCATTTACCTTGCTGTATGGAGATGGAAACTATGAGTAAAAAGATCATATTGGATGCGAATCGGATCATGGATCGGGAATCTATGTCCCTCTATATGAAAGAACTATTTACGCTTCCGGATCATTTCGGCAAAAATCTGGATGCTTTGAATGATGTTTTATCAGAAGTGGATACGGATGTTGATATTCTTCTGACCAGAGATAATATTGATGCGATCTGTCAGGGCAAGTATGCATACAAAGTACTGATGGTGCTGGGAAGAGCAGCGGAAGAAAATTCGCATATTCATATCCACTTTGCTGAAGAGAGCAGAACAGAATAGAGACTAAGCTGAAAACGGCTTAGTTTTTTTAGGCAAAAAATTCTAAAGAAGGTTAAAAATGACTGTTAGCAAAAGAGTATTTTGTAGTAATACAGCATTAAGATATGTATTCATATTATAATACTTATAGCAGATTTTATGGCTATTTTTGTTCGTACGAGTGTGTCAAGAATCTTGTGTAACCTCTAACCTTTAGAACCATAGCGTTCTTCGAATAACTGCTGCAGTTCATAGGAACATTTACTGAATCCCTTCATCTGCCTGGAT
>JAAYWN010000069.1 GCA_012516665.1 Erysipelotrichaceae bacterium | reverse complement strand
TTATAAGCTTAGCTGTGAAGGAGAAATGATTAAACGGATCAATAAATGCAATCAACAGACCACTGGATTGCTGGAAATTTCATTAGTGAAACTAAAAAGAAATGGAGCATCTGGATCAATCTATCAACGCAATGCGGGATGGACTAAAGAGTTTCAACAGACCATTGCGAAAGCTTACGGATCTTGCGATCAAGACAAAGGAAGAGACACCTGTAGATTGATATAATCCCACCAAAGTAGACATTGGAAATAGCCAAAATCTGCAGTGATGGGATTTTTATTATTTCCAAAAACAGAAATATACTTTTCACAAAGATTCTATCTGAGCGCGGTCATAGATTTGTATAATCGTCCTATCGTTTCCCATGTCATCCAGGAATGAATTCTATGGCATCGCCATGCCAGAGATGTATCCGACGCATCAGATTCATGATAAAAATCTCTTCACAAGGAAATTAAGTATTCGATGCTTTTCTAAAATGACAAATAACTCTGGGATGTTTTTTCCAGTCTGTCACCAATGCAGATCAAAGAACGCACTGCTAACAAAGACATTAAATGAAATTTCTTATGAAAGAAAACAAACATATCAAATAATATACAGAACACCTGACAGAAGGAACTGCTCGAACGGTAAGAAAACCCGAAGGCTTGTTCCATCAGGTTTTTTGAATCCTTGCGTTATTTCATGTATCCACTTGACAGTGGCTGAATCATTTTCAAACTGTATCGACTCCATTACCAACTGATACAATCAAACTATTAAAGCCGCGGCATCCGCGAAGGACTTCTGTTCCTTCATGGCAGCAATCAGTTCTCTCATCTTAGAAATATCGCCAATCAATACAATACCGCAAAGTTGGCTATTCAAAAAATATGCTTTCCGATAAACGTTTCTAGATTCATCTTTGATTTCCAAAGTCTTATACTGTTGGTCTGGTTTGCTGCCAAGATCACCGGCCGCAAACAACTGTGTATCTATACCAAAGAAGGTCAGTGCAGGTATATCTGGTTCATATTCCAATGTATCGCCGGCCGCGTTGGCACCGGCAATTCTGCCCTCTTCCAATGCCTGTGACCACAAAGCATAGTTTATGCCTTTGTATTGCGCACAATCACCACATGCATATACATCTGCAGTACTTGTTTCCATCTTAGCATTGACCACAACCGCACGTTCACATTCCATGCCAGCATCTTTTGCCAAAATGACATTTGCACGAACCCCAGCCGATATGATAACCAGATCACATGGGTATTCCCCATTTTCAGTATGGACCGTACACTCTTCACCATTTTCGGTAATCTGTGTGATCTTGACTCCTGTCATCATATGCAAACCATGTTTTTCTGCGGTTTTCCTGACCATCTGAGATGCCTGTGCATCTAATTGACGCGGCATCAATCTATCCATAGCTTCTAATACCGTAACATCTTTGCCTGCTTTAGAAAGCTCCCAAGCCGCTTCTAAACCAAGAATTCCTCCGCCAATCAGTACCGCTGGTTTCTTATCATGGATGAGATTTTGGATTGCAGCAACATCACTTAAGGTGCGGATTGTCTTGACGCGTTCATTCTGAGCGCCTTCAATTGGCGGAATGAAACTGGAAGCACCTAAAGCATAAATGCACTTATCATAGTGAAACGTCCGTCCGTCTTTTAAGAAAATTGTATTATTGCTTGTATTCAGCTTTTCAATCAATGCCTGATTTACATATTGGATCTTATTCTCATCAAACCAAGCCTGTGGATATATGGCAATCTGCTGACTACTAAAATCAGCCAAAAGGGCTTTTGTCAACATTGGTCGGTTATAAGGCAGCTCTGTTTCTTGATTGAACATCAAAATAACGCCAGTTGTATCACGCTGACGAATAGCTTCCGCTGCGGATACGGCTGCTGCACCGCCGCCAAGAATCACATAGATACGATCCGAATCCATGCCGGACCTCTTTGTTTCTTCCTCATACGGTACAAAGCTCTCCTCTCCAGCCCCGCAGACAGGACATACGGTTATGGACGCGTCAAAGATAGCACCACAAATGACACACTTTACAAGTTTGCCTGTATTCACAACTGGTGATTTCAATTCTCGATTTAATAACTTGCAGCCAAAGTGATAGCCATAATCATACGCATCCTTTAACTGATTCTCATCTGGTTTGAAACGGACACGAAAGCCGTCTACCACATTCATATGAAGCTGTTTTAAACGTTCCAGAATATGCGGTACACCTTCACCGCTCCAGCCATAGGATCCAAAAGCACTTGCAAGTTTGCCCTTATCTTCGGTTGCATCCATCGATGCAGTCAAAGCCCAGATTGGTGCCAAAGCCTCACCAACGATCGTTGGTGTGCCAAACAGCACCGCATCCGCTAGCAAAATTTCAGCTGACACTTTCTCAGTATTCTTTTCCTGTACCATATCAAATAACTTTACCGCAACATTTCCACTGGCATGAATCCCTTTGGCAATCTGACGTGCCAACTGTGCTGTATAGCCATACGCACTCACATATGGAATCACAACCGTCTTGTGGTCATTTGGCTTCCCAGGTGTGCACCAGTTACGATACAGGTCAAACAATTCTTCAATATGGCTGTCCAATACTGGTCCGTGTCCTGTACATACCAAATCAATATCTAAATCTTTGATTCGCTCCAGACCATTGATCATATAAGGATTCTTGAAAGGTCCGATAATATGGTCAAAGTAATATTTCGCCGCAGTAAAATATACTTGTTCATCGGTCACTTTTGAGCGCAGTACTTCCTCCGTTGCATAATGGGACCCAAAAGAATCACAAGTAAATAATGCTTTGTCTTCAACATCGTAGGTATACATTGTATCCGGCCAATGCAGATTTGGCAGAATCATGAACTGCAGGGTCTTATCTCCCAGTGATAATGTATCATTTTCTTTGACCGCTATCGAATAGAAATCACGATTGATGATCTCTTTCAAAAAATTAATTGCCGTCGGAGTTGCAACAACCTTGATTTCTGGATTCATCATAATTAGTTTTTCAATGCTGCCTGCATGATCCGGCTCCGTATGTGTAAATTTCGGGACAACGGATCACGAAATTCGCTGACACCTGAGCAATGATTCGGTCAGACCGGAGCATCGTTTCGGAATTAGCGGATCAGCATTTCGGTCAAACCGGAGCAAACATAAATTGTTTTCTCTTATCGGACTATAGTTGAACTGTAGTTTTGATGAGAGGAGATGATTTTATGCAAAACTATAGCACCATTATTGGCGTCATCGAGATGCGGAAAAAACAATGCACTACTCGTGACTGCCAATATCGTTTTAAGATCGGCTCGGGAACAGTTGCACATATTCTGCAGCGATACAAAGAGCTGGATCTGACATTG
>JAAYWN010000068.1 GCA_012516665.1 Erysipelotrichaceae bacterium | reverse complement strand
CTTCTAGTTAGCTCTTTAATTTGTGTATCTGTGAAATAATTGCGTTCGTATTTCATAATTATTCCCTCTCATTCAAGTATATGAAAATCCCGAAGGACAGTCACCTTTTATTTAGGTGTCTACTCTTCGGGGTACAGTTTACGATACCCTCTTTTTCGTATACAATATACAGGCTATGACAGAATATAAAGAGATCCATGGTGTAAGAACAGCTTTTGACCAAGAAGGAAGCGGAAGAGATATGATCCTGCTTCATGGCTGGGGGCAGAATAAAGAAATGATGCAGCTGATCTGTGATCACTTCAAAGATCGTTTTCATGTATGGTCCTTGGACTTTCCTGGTTTTGGTGCATCGCAGGATCCAAATGCACCATGGGGCGTGCCAGACTATGAAGCATTCCTGAGCGATTTTATTGTATGCAATCATATCCAGGATCCCATCCTGATCGGCCACAGTTTTGGCTGCCGGGTCGCCATCCGATATGCGGCAGATCATCCGGAGAATGTTTATAAAATGTGCCTGACCGGTGCGGCCGGCATTCGTCCAAAGCATGATATGGAATGGCAGCTGAAGACAAAGGCATACAAAGCAGGAAAGTGGTTCCTGAAAAAAACAGGTCAGAAAGAAAAGCTGGCAGAAATGCAGAAGAATGCCGGAAGTGAAGATTATCGCAATGCCAAGGGCGTAATGAAAGAAACGTTCGTGAAGGTCGTCAATGATGATGTGACACCGGTCTTGAAAGATGTAAAGTGCTCGGTCCTGCTTGTGTGGGGTGATCAGGATACAGCTGCACCATTATGGATGGGGCAGATGATGGAAAAAGAAATGCCTGATGCTGGCCTTGCTTTATTTGAAGGTGATGATCATTGGGCTTATTGGCATCAGCCGCAACGCTTCAATGCGGTCCTGGATATATTTTTAAAAGGAGATTGGGCATGAACACAGCTTTGAACTGGAGTATTGTAATTCTAATGTGTGCAGGTGCTGTGATCCCTTGCAAACGAGCTCTGCATATGTTCCAGCAGAATCGCTACGAACTCGGCAGATACACGGCATGGATCCATGACAATGGAAGACGAGCTGCTTCACAGAACATGCTGTCCATCCTTTTGATGGTTCTTGTCTTCATCATTGGTTTCCTGCTGCCGCAGAATATTGCTCAGATCATTGGATGCATTGCGCTGCTTCTGTTCCTATTTATGATGGTGCAGTCAGAAAAGAAACAGAATTATATTAAGCCTCTGGTCTATACCGGCAGAGTAAAAAGACAGATTGCTGTGCTCAGCGTTCTGTTCGCTGCTTGGGCTGTTGCTTTGATCTTATGCGAAGAACTGATCTCATTATCTTTCTTTGGGGCATTCTTAATGCCATGGCTGCTGATCTATCCGATGGGTGGGTTAACTTCTCCTATGGAAGCAGCTGTGCGCCAATCCTATATCAATGACGCTGCAAAGATCTTGGCAGAACATACCGATCTTATAAAGATAGGTATTACAGGCTCTTTCGGCAAAACAACAACTAAAAATATCATGCAGGCCATGCTGTCAGAACAGTTCAATTCTCTGATGACACCTGCTTCCTACAATACACCGATGGGCATTACCCGGACGATCCGCGAAATGCTCAGACCGATCCATCAGATATTTGTCTGTGAAATGGGGGCGGATCATGTTGGCGATATTGCGGAGCTGATGGACTTCGTCCATCCTTCGATCGGTGTTGTGACTTCCATCGGTCCTCAGCATCTGAATACTTTTGGATCACAGGAAAATATTACGAAAGAAAAGATGCAGACGATCGAAATGCTGCCTAAGAATGGCTTTGGTGTACTGAATTATGACAATGAATTCATTCGTGCATGGCATGTACAGAATCCTGTTGAAATCGTTACATACGGTGTCAGAAATCAAAATGCAGATTACCATGCAGAAGAGATCGTATATACACGATCCGGTTCCTCATTTACTGCTGTTCATAAAGAAGAAAGGATCAGGATCGAGACAAAACTGCTGGGTGAGCTGAATATTCTGAATATTCTTTCAGCGATTGCTGTCGCACGGCATTTAGGTATATCTTGGTCTGTGATCCAGCAGGCTGCGAAACAGATGAAGCAGGTCGAGCATCGGTTGGAACTGAAGAAGATCAATGGCTATCGCTTTATTGATGATGCCTTCAATGCAAACCCGACCGGCTCAGCCATGGCCTTGGAAGTATTGGCCATGATGCCGCAGACAAGATACATTGTGACACCTGGCATGATCGATCTTGGTGAAAAACAGGCAGAGATCAACCGGCATTTTGGCACCTTGATGAAAGACAGAGCCGATATGGTCGTGCTGGTGGGAAAGAACCAGACAAAGCCGATCTATGAAGGACTGCAGGCATCAGGATTTGATATGGATCATGTTGCTGTATTGGATACCGAGAAGGAAGCTTTTCTTTATATCTGGAAGCACGCAGATACTTCAGATACGATCTTATTGGAAAATGATCTGCCGGATGCATTCAATCACTGAGACAGGCTGTAAGGGCGGACAGGGCATGACATCTGGTATCATGTAAAAATT
>JAAYWN010000067.1 GCA_012516665.1 Erysipelotrichaceae bacterium | reverse complement strand
CAAGCTCATTATCAGAGCAGCTTTTGGATTCCGTAACATAAAGAACATGATCGACATGATCATGCTCAAGTGCTCTGATATAGATGTGCAGCTTCCCTACAAAGCTATGAAATTAACCCATTCTTCCTGATGAAGCCTCTTATTAAACACTCGTTTTCTCTTCAAGCAATATGATACTGTTTCAATGCCTTATCACATATTATTCAATGATAAAATGTAAAGTTTCATCTACAGTGTGCGCAGAAAATTTTCAATGAACGTACTTTCATACTCATGTGCCTGCGGATTCGGATGACGATTTTCTTCACTCACCGCAAAGCTCTTCATGCGAAGATCTCTGGCTTCTTGGCATGAGCCGATCCGCTCTGCCCGATGCATCATAGGGACATGGATGCCATCTTCCATATCAAGATATGGAATGCCCCACTTCACAGCCATCTTCCGTTCGATATCCGTATATGCATGGACGGTCCCATTGGTCACAAGAATGCCGATATGAGCAAAGGGATGGACCTGCAGCAGATATCTCATCAGGATATTCCAAGCCCCGCAGAAAGTCATCGGATCTTCTGATGCCATGGTGCCAAGCGGAACATTCTGATGCCAGTCATTGATGCCGAAGCATAATGTAATATAATCGCTGTCTGCCGGAATATCTTTATAATGCCCGCGAATAAAAGTCTGATCATATGTACGGCCGCATTCTGCCAAAGAAGCACCATTGTATGCATTCATCACGATCTCCATCTCATTGCGATTGCCGATAATATATGGATAGACATCCAGCTGGCCGGCATATCTGCCTTCTTTGATCAGCGTATCTTCTTCCTTCATCCCATCAAAGCATCCATGCGTAAAGCTGTCTCCGCAGGCACACCATTTCTTTCCTGCCAATATATTTCCGCTCATTTTCTCTCCTTTGAAAAAGAGGATCTCTCCTCTTTTCACTTATGCCAATAATAAGTTTCATCCCACTCATCTTTGGTGTATTTATCATACCATTCAATGCTTTTCAGCATCGTACCTACCATCATGTATTCCCGCATATCATTGATATAGAACATATCCGGCATCGCTCTTTCGCCCGCCAGGCTGCTGACCAGTTCCTTCAGATGCTCAATATCCGGTGCCATTGCACTATGCACATAGACAGCCTCAGGACTGAGCAGAGATATCTCGCAGGCAATTGTCTTCGCTAAGATCTCATACGTTCCATCTGCTGTTTTCGCCAATTCACCAGCCGGTCTTGACAATGACAGTGCATTGATCAATGTCTTCAATTCACCGGCACCATTTCCTTTTCCCCGCACCAATTCACCATTGGCCACAATGCCAGCGCCGCCGACAGAATACCCATACGGCTGAAAGTTAAAGATCAGATTTTTATAATGCTCATCCAAAGAACAGATGCCATAGGCGACCTGATTGCAGTCATTGGAAAGAATGCAGATGCGATTGTATTTATGATAGATCTCCAAAGCAATATCTTCGTCCTTGATGCCCTGTTCTGGCAGATGCAGACGGCCGGATACTTCAATGCCCGGCATCGTCAGGCCGATTGCCTCAATTTCCGGATGCACAGCGACCATCGTATCGATAATATCCATGACATCGGATACCTGTACATTCTTTTTCTTGATCTCACCTTCTGTAACAATTTTACCATTGCGATAATACCGATAGATGGTACGGACTTTCTTAGAACTATTGAAGACACAGATACAGAGGATCTTCGCACTGTTCTCAAACACCTTGGCAACTGCCTCCGCCTTGGTCGGCTGCGGTCTCTTCTGCCGCAGGGTCTTCTGGATCAAAGCAATCATGGCACCTGTATCATACTTGCCGAAGATGGCTGCCGGAATCGTCAGGATTGGGATCTCCTTCATTGCATTATGGATCTTCTTTTCCTGAAAGCCGATCTGCGGAGCGACCAGGATCATGTCATAGTACAATCCTTTTTCATAGACTCTGTCATAGGATACTGCTTCAAAGATATAATTCAATGCCAGTACTTTTGCGGCCCGATTCAGCTGTTCCGCAAAATAGGATGTTGTCAATGCACTTGTGCAGCACAGCAGCACTTTGACCATCCGTTCTTCATTGTAGGCAAGCAGCGCTGTCATCATTTCATGGAAAAGCTCATGCGCATGATGGATCTCTTTCAGCTGAAAATGCAGATAAAAAATATTCTCTTCGCTCTTCAGCGACAGGATACGGAACTCGATGATGTTTTTTTCATAAAAACGGATCTCTGCTCTTGCACATGCGGTACAGATCGTGATCAGACTGCTCTGATACTCATACGTACATCCATTCCGCTGCTGTGTTCTGATCCATGCACAGAACTGCTGAACGAGCTCCTCTTGGATTTCTTCTTCCATATGCCTGCCTTATGGAAAAAGTATAGCATTGAAACAAAAAAAATATCTGTGATCGCTCACAAATATTTTCTCTTTTTCTAATCTTGGAAAAAGCGCTGGACCAGTTCATAACTGTATTCTGCTGCTTCATCCATATCGCCGAACGACATGACTTCACCAGCATAGTATGTATCATATTTGCCCTGCATCTCTTCCACTTCATCATACCAGCCAGCCGCATAATCTTCCGCAAATATATGCGGGAAATAATACCAGGCGCTTTCATTGATGATCTGTTCACATGGATTGTGCATGACCGTAAGATCATTGATCGCCGTCTTCTTTGCCGCTTCATATGGGATCAGGTTCTTTCCGCGATGATTGCGCAGTACATAGGTCGTGATCGGAGCATCCATCGTGTCATGCCATCTGCGATAATAGACCATCAGATGGCCGCGTCTTTCCGGCGTCATATTTTCAAAGATATAATACGAGATCTCCGGATAGTTCTCCGGCTTGATCGTCACTGCCATACTGTCATAGCGCTCATAATCGATCTTCGCGAAATGTTCTTTCTCATCTTCGCGGATATCTGCATATGTTCCGAAGGAATCCAATGGCGATGTAACGATCAGTTTATCAAATTCTTCCACGCTGCCATTGACCGTAATATACACTTTCCCATCATGGCGTTCGATCTGACTGATCTCACTGTTCAGCCGGGCAGGATGATCCAATTTCCGATCCACTGCTTCCCAGATCGACTGCGTCCCTTCTTTCCACGTCCATAGATTCATATTCACAAAGTTCATGCACGTCTGAAAATCCAGATACTTCAGCACATAGGCAGCTGGGATCTCATCAAAGTAGCCATAGCCGAAGGATGTATATGGACCGACCCAGACATCCTGGGCAAGCTCAATGCCATTGATCCGACAGAACTCATTGAACGGCAGCGTCAGATCCTTCAGGTTCTCATTGACGCCGGACACCTTCTCACGTGCAGGTGATGCAGCATAGCCTTCATATCTTCCCTGAGCGACACCGCGATGTCCATTGACATCATATCCTTTATACTTTGTCTCCAGCAGTTCTCCCAGCTTCTTGACCTGATTCTTGGTCTTCAGCAGATGCGGGATCATCAGCGGATTCTTCTTAGGATTGAACGGGTCAATGATCTTTCCTTCTTTATTCTTGTACTTTCTCATCAGCTCCGGTCCGTCATGCGTGACACCGCCGAACTCTTCTGCATCATGGACCGCATAATACGATGGCACCCCCATGATCGCGCCCATTTCATAGCGCCTGCCATGGTAGGAAGGACTGCAGCACTTTCCTCCGACATGATCGCTCTTTTCCAATACAGCAATGGAACTGTACCCTGCCTTCTGCAGATTCATGGCTGCGCTCAGCCCAGCAGGTCCAGCGCCAATAATGGCAATTCTTAAATTATGATCCATTTTTTCTTTCCTCTTCGTTTCTATTAGTTTCATTTTAACCGATTTGAAAACGATGAAAAGACTTTTGTGCAATTTATCACAAATTATTTTTATGCTTTTTTATACTATTAGGACAAACAGGATGGATTGTCGCAATTTGCGCATGAAATCGATACTTATGCACTGTCATGACGGTTGGATCTTATGCTATACTTACGGTATCGAGAACATGTTATGAGATACAAAAATTTCAAAGAACTGTTAGAGATCAATGCCAAGCAGGATCCGCAGGGAACTGTTTTTCTCATTGATGATAAAGGAAAGAAAACTGTCACATGGCAGCGTTTTTCTGACGGCGTCCGCCAGCAGGCAGAAGTCCTGCGCAGAGAGAAGAGCACATGCATTGGCATTCTCTGTGATAATACATATGCATGCATATCGGAGATCTTTGCGGCCAATCAGGCAGGAAAGCAGATCGTATTGCTGGATGCCTGTGCATCAAGTGAGATCCTGAAGCAGCAGATTCATGCCGCAGATGCAGACCAGCTCTATGGCGCTCCAGAACGGAGTGCAGAACTGTCTGAGGCATTGACCGATGGATGCACAGAAGGAAAAGGAAAGATCCTGTTCTTTACCAGCGGCACAGTATCCTTTGCCAAAGCAGCTGTGCTGAGCGATGCTTCGCTCATGCAGAGTGCCTACAATGGCGGTGCATGTCTGCCTTTGCATAAAACAGATATTCTATTATCGATCCTGCCTCTGAACCATGTCTTTGGTTTTGTCTGCGGTATTCTTTGGGGAATGTCCATGCATGCATCCGTTGCTTTGGGACGCGGGCGCAGGCATCTGAGCGATGACTGTTCTTTCTTTCATCCGACGGTGATCTCGCTTGTGCCGATGATGCTTAGCTTCTTTCTTAGCCATGATCTTTTCAATCCGGAATGTCGGTTAATCCTGATCGGTGCCGGTGACTGCCCTGAGAAATATTTCCTGCAAGCTGAAAAGAAAGGGATCCAAGTCTCTTTCGGCTATGGCCTGACCGAGACCTCATCAGGCGTAGCACTGTCCATCGGCGATGATCCCTTAGCGATGACCGTCTGCCCTGACGATGCCATCACCATCGCAGCAGATGGAGAGATCCTGATCGAGGCACCGACCTGTATGATGCTTGGCTACTACAGGCAAAAAGAAGATACCGCAAAGATCCTGCAGAACGGTATTCTTCATACCGGCGATCTTGGCTTTCTGGATCCTGCCGGCAAGCTCCATGTGATCGGCCGAAAAAAAGAAATCCTGGCTTTCCCTGATGGCACGAAGATCTTCCTGCCGGAATATGAAAAGGCTTTAAAGGAGATCCTGCATACTGAGGAACTGGCCGTTGTCCTGCTGCATGATCTTCCCGTGCTTGTCTTGTCTGAATTAAAAACCGACAAAGCAGCAATCATGAAACAGATCTCTGTCTTTAATCAGGATCTGGCGAGATCGCATCAGATCTCAGATATCATTGCCCTGGATCATGCACTGTACCGCACCGCATCCGGAAAGATACAGCGCTGGATGATCCAAAAGGAGATCGAACAAGGATGATTGAAAGAGAAAGAGTACTGCAGCGGACCAAAGAGATCATTCAGGAGAATATGCCGAAGATGTTCGGCAGTCTGGAAGATCTGAATGAGAATACGACCCTGAATCCGAAAGATGGGAACATAGATTCTATGGGCTTTATTCTGATCATCACCAAACTGGAAGCAGAATTCAACGCCAAAGTGCCGGATCACAAATGGAACCGGATCACAACATTAAAAGAGCTCGTTGATGCCATTGTGCTGTATAGTAATAGCTGACATGAACATTTATTCCGAAAAATTTACGCTGGCAAACAAAGATGTGGATCTCTATCGCCATCTGCGTACTTCACGTCTTTTTGAAATGCTGCAGGCGGTTTCTGTCTCGCATACCGAGCTTCTTGGGGCTGGCCGGAAACAGACCTTGGATCATGGCATCCTCTGGGTAGTGATCCAGCAGTCCATACAGATCAAGCGCATGCCGGCATATGAAGAAACGATCACTGTCGAGACTTGGCCAGGCAGGACCATGCATGTCCTGTTCCCCCGCTATTACCAAGTAAAAGATGCCCATGGCAGCGTTCTGATCCAAGGCTCTTCTCTATGGACACTGATCGATCAGAAGACCCGTAAAATGGTCTTTGCGGATGACTATGGCATTGATATCGCCGGTCAGGATCAGCCTTATCAGCTTCCCCTGCCTAAAGCTCTGCCGCAGGAAGAAACAGAACATCATGTATCCTTTACCGTTCCCTACAGCTATTGCGACCTCAATGGCCACATGAACAATGCAAGATACTTTGATCTGGCTGAGGACAATACTCCCTGTGCCGCGGCTGGAGCCTGTCTGCAGTCGATTGCCGTCCAATACAGTCAAGAGATCCGCTATGGCAGTACCATTGATCTGAATTGGGCAGAAAAGGGATCTGTTCTGTTCCTCAGCGGTGATGAAAAGCAGAATCATTTCCGCATGAAGCTGACATATCAAGAAAAAATATAGCGATTTTCGGCTCCTATGTTCCTTCTTGGATTGATATATCAGGCTCATTCCGTTATAATAATCAAGCATTTACTGCCGCCGGCATAGCTCAGTTGGTAGAGCAACTCATTCGTAATGAGTAGGTCGCTGGTTCGACTCCGGTTGCCGGCACGGAAAGAAGAACTTCAATAGATCGCATCGTACTGCGGAAAATTGAAGCTCTTTTATTTTTTACTGCTCCCTTGTTTTTTATCAAAATCTAAATCACTCACTTTAGCAAAAATTTTTTGAGGCTTCATCAGGAAGAATGGGTTAATTTCATAGCTTTGTAGGGAAGCTGCACATCTATATCAGAGCACTTGAGCATGATCATGTCGATCATGTTCTTTATGTTACGGAATCCAAAAGCTGCTCT
>JAAYWN010000066.1 GCA_012516665.1 Erysipelotrichaceae bacterium | reverse complement strand
TCACATCCTTGGAAGCGCGCAACCTTCTTACGGGCACAAGAAAAAGCCCATAAGCACCACCAATTTGGCTTCTAAAAACAGCGGGAGAGAACTCCCGCTGATACTTCATCTATTCTGTGTCATTTTCGCTTGATATTGACAGTGATTCTGTAAGGGCTCACAGCCTATACCAGAAAGATGCACAGGCCGCTGATGACACCGCACAGGCATCCGGCAATGACATCCTTAGGATAATGGACCCCGCCGATGATGCGAATGGTCCCACTGAGACAGGCAAGTCCAAGCAGCAGTACGCCAAACAGCGGAAACACCGCAAGATATGCCATAGCAATAACGACTGCAGAAAACACATGCCTTGAAGGCATTGATTTCCCTTTGGTATCTTTTCTGATCAGCGGTACGATTTCTTCTCTTTCATAGGGACGCGGTGCATTGATCGCAGCCCGCACGATCGTGAGGATCACAAAAGCGATGGCTGGGATCAGCAGGATCTTCCAGAACATTGTCCGATCAATGACCAGGCGATCAATCAGCAGCGCTGAATAAGCAATATAGAAAAGAGAGGTCAGTATCTCATTGGCACTGTTCAGCTTTCGGCGGCTGCCTTCACTTCGAATGGGCGACGTGATCTTCTCATAGAAATCCCTGTATGATTTTGTATTCATGCCATCATACTAACAAAAAGAAGCGCAATAATCACGCTTCTTTGCTTTCTGTATCTTCTGTATCTGAGGTTTTAGGCGCAAATAACAGCGTCTTTACCTTTTCCGTCACTTCTTTATCAAAATCAGGATTGTTTTTCATGTAATCGCGCACTGCGTTGAATCCCTGCCCGATCTTTTCTCCCTGGTAGGAGAACCAAGCACCGGATTTATCAATGATGTCATTTTCAACCGCTAAGTTGATGATCTCATCCAGATGAGATATTCCTTCGCCATAGATCATATTGACCACAGCTGTCTTGAACGGCGGCGCCACCTTATTCTTCACGACTTTGATCTTCGTCACATTGCCATACGCATCCTGACCATTCTTCAAAGTCTCGCCTCTTCTGACATCCAAGCGCACGGAAGCATAGAACTTCAGAGCTCTGCCGCCCGGCGTCGTTTCCGGATTGCCGAACATCACTCCGACTTTTTCTCTCAGCTGATTGATAAAGATCGCCGTGGTCTGTGAATGATTCATGACCCCTGCCAATTTCCGCATTGCCTTGGACATCAGCCTTGCCTGCAGTCCGACGGAAGCATCGCCCATTTCACCATCCAATTCAGCCTGCGGCACCAAAGCAGCTACCGAGTCCACAACGACCAGGTCAATAGCTCCGCTCTTGACCAGCACCTCACAGATATCCAATGCCTGCTCGCCGGAATCCGGCTGTGATAAGATCAATTCATCAATATCAACGCCCAGATGCTTTGCATAGATTGGATCGATGGCATTTTCAGCATCGATAAAAGCACATCTGCCTCCCTGTTTCTGACATTCCGCAATGGCATGCAGTGCTAAGGTCGTCTTGCCGGAAGATTCAGGGCCATAGATCTCGATGATCCTTCCTTTTGGATAGCCGCCGATGCCCAAAGCAAGATCTAAGGACAGTGATCCGGTCGGGATTGCATCGATCGATACATCTGCCCGATCGCCCAAGCGCATAATGCTTCCCTTGCCGTATTCCTTCTCAATTGCCTTCAGAGCATCCTGCAGCAGCTGATCTTTCTTATCATTTCCAGTTTCTTTTTCTTTGGTTTCTTTCGCCATGAGTATTCATGCCTCCTACCTAATTTATAATCAGTAAATTCAAATAATCTCATTTTGATTCAAAAATATCATCTTTTAATTGATAGAAATACTGAATGCCTGAAACTAAGGACACAAAAGCCGAGAACCACAGCATGATCTCTGCGACCGGCAGCCGCAGCAGTTCAAACGGAAGATTGTTCAACAGGATCAAAGCAACCGTCACCATCTGGAACACCGTCTTCAGTTTGCCCATCATGCCGGCAGCGACGACTTTGCCATTATTGGCAGCCATCATCCGGCAGCCGTCAACGACAGTATCGCGAGCGATCATGATGATCACCGGCACCACGGGAATTATTCCCTGCGAAACAAACAGCAGGAACATCGTTGTCGTTAGCAGTTTATCAGCGATCGGATCCGCAAATTTGCCGAAGGTCGTGATCATATTTCTGCTTCTCGCAATATGGCCATCCAGAGCATCGGTCAGTGCTGCCGTCACGTAGATTGCAAGCACGATCAGATTGATCACAGAAAGATCAACATTTCCTATCGTAAATGTCAGCGGCACAATGCCCACAGATGCATAAGGGAACAGATATACTAAAATGATCACTGGGATCAGGACAATTCTGAAAATAGTCAGTCGATTCGGTAAGTTCATAATGTTTTTCTCCGCATATGCCGATATTATATCACATCCTGAAAGAAAAAAGAGAAAGCCCCAAGGACGTTCTCTTTATGAAAATGCGCACAGTCATAAGCCATGTTTTGTCCTCCTTGCGGAGCGGCAGTCATTTATCTGTACCGAAGTACCCGCCTTGTGCTTCCTTTCGCACGCTGGCAGTTCCCCTACCAAATTTGGGTTTCTCGCTTGTGGGGTTTATCTCGTTCCACCCTGCTAGTTTCCTAACAGGCTCCGTCACTGTGACACTTTGCAGGCATCCGCCATGGATTGCTCTTTAGGCTTCCGCTCCGCCGTCATCTATTGCTAGATGCCTGGCCTTATTGATTGGACCAGCACAAACACTACGATCATCGCAGATCGTGCGAGCATGGACTTTCCTCTAACACGAATGTGCCAGCGGCTGCCTCATGTGCGCATTTTCATTTTCAGTCTTTTTTCTGATTGTCAAAGACCTGTGACTCCAAGCGTGAAAGACGCTTGATGATATCGACATTGCTGCCAAAGACAGGTTCTTCTTCCGGCTTCATGCGAAGCTTTCCTTCATATTCAATCACTTTTGCTCTGAGCGAAGCATTGGTGCAGTCAAGCTCCTTGATCTTTGCATTCAGTTCATTGATCATATCACTGTATGTCTGATAATCCAGAATGATCTGATCAAGCATATGGTCTACCTGATCTGGATTGTATCC
This sequence comes from Erysipelotrichaceae bacterium, assembly GCA_012516665.1. Lineage (GTDB taxonomy): Bacteria > Bacillota_I > Bacilli_A > Erysipelotrichales > Erysipelotrichaceae > Bulleidia. The sequence goes on along the minus strand of JAAYWN010000066.1, from coordinate 18,611 downwards.
TTTGAAATCAATATCAAATTCTTTATCCACGATCGTCTGCGGATCAAGATTCAGTTTACCTGCCATAAATCCAATACCTCCCCACGTGCTTTATTATCGCATCCTGCACTTTGAAAAGCAATAAATCTTCCTTAATTATGTGAATAACGGTATAATACAAACGGTGTCCTGAAATGATCAATTACCCGAACGGAAAGAAAAAAAACTGGACTTCCAATCATACGTCTGCCGGCGGCAGAGGCATGAAGCTGGAGAGCGATATCAATACAACGAATCAATGGTATCTCAGCAATGATACGGCTGTAGTGCATAAGAAGCCTACCCCCATCACCATTGTTAAAGTAGATTATCCAAAGCGTTCTGCTGCCAAGATCACAGAAGCGTATTTCAAGCTTCCCAGCACAACTGATTACAACGGTGCCTACCGCGGACGCTATCTTGATTTTGAGGCAAAAGAATGTGCTTCCAAAGCATCCTTCCCCTTCAAGTCTCTTCATCCGCACCAGATCAGTCATCTGGAAGCTGTACTGAAACAGCAGGCCATTGCCTTTCTGATCGTGCGGTTCACGCAATTCGATGAAACATATTATGTGCCAGCTGACAGAGTCATCGATTATTGGCAGAACAGCGGGACAAGTTCCTACCCTTATGCATGGTTCAAAGAAAATGGCTATCTGATCCCGGGCTCCTATGTGAATCCGGTCGATTACATACAGATTGTGGATCAGCTTTATTTTGATCCTCAGAAAGAAAGGAATTCTTCAAATGGATACAAATAAAAAAACAGCAAAGAAACATGCAGGAAAACGAAAATTTCATTGGTTCCGCTTCTTTACGGTCCTGTTAGCCGTATGTGTCGGTATGGAAGTCGTCTTAGGCACTGTGGCTCTGGTGACCATCAATACGATGCTGGCTGATGAGCCAAAGGTCAATCTGGATAATTTCTATACGCAGGAAACAACGCTGATCTATGACAAGGACGGCAATCAGATCGCCGATGTCGGTGCTCAGCTGCGTGAGAATATCACCTATGATGAGATCCCGGAAGCTCTGATCGATGCTTTCCTTTCCATTGAAGATTCCCGCTACTTTACGCACAATGGATTTGATATTCCGCGTTTCACATCTTCTATTATCAATACCGTCCTGCATCACAATATGCAGGGCGGCTCCACCTTCACCATGCAGCTAGTCAAACTGACCTACTTTACGGATGATGAATCCGGCACCAGTTCCAATAAGGATATTGAGTATAAGGTGCAACAGATCGATCTGGCCGAACAGCTGGAAAAGAAATCAACCAAAAAGCAGATCTTTGAGATGTATCTGAATAAAATGAATTTCGGCGGTGTAGGCAATATCCGCGGTGTAGAAAAGGCATCTGAACAGTATTTCGGCAAGCGCGTCAGTCAGCTGAACCTGAATGAATGTGCTATGCTGGCTGGTGTTGTCAACTCACCATACTACTACAATCCATATACATATCTGGATCATGCGACCGACAGAAGAAATGATGTTCTCTATCAGATGCTGAACCATGGCTATATTACTGAAGCACAGTATGATCTCGCAAAGAGCGTCAACGTAGAAGATCTGCTGATTGCCCCGACCAGCACAACGGGTGCCGGCACGCAGTATCAGGCATATATCGATTATGTAATTAAAGAAGCACAGGAAGTCAGCGGCCAGGATCCGCTGAACGTCTCCATGCAGATCTATACAGCCATGGACCCTACCGTCCAGACGACCATGGAGAGCATTGAAGCCGGGCAGGTTGCAGACGTCACTTTCGCAGATGACTCCATGGAAATGGGAGCGATCACAGAAAACTCGCAGACCGGTGAGATCATTGCCATCGGCGGCGGGCGAAATTATACGACCGGCGGTTCGATGCTGCTGAACCATGCGACCGATCAGTATAAGCAGCCTGGTTCTTCGGTCAAGCCATTCCTGGATTATGCTCCGACCTTCGACTACCTTGGCTGGGCAACCGATCATATCTTAGTAGATAAAGCTATCACTTACGGCAACTGGACTTATAAAAATGCCAACGGCCAATACTATGGCAGAATGAATCTGCAGACCGCTCTGGCGCGTTCCCTGAATACACCTGCCATTCAGGCATGTCAGTCCGTGATTGATAAACAGGGAACAGATTGGTATGTTGACTATATGAAAAAGCTTGGCTTCGCCGACAGCGTTGCCGAAAGCTTCGACATCTCCTACTCGATCGGCGGCAATAACTTTGTATGTACGCCTGAGCAGCTGATGGCAGCGCATGCCACGATCATGAATGGCGGCAATTATATTACACCGCATACGATCACAAAGATCTCCTTCCGTTCCGGAAATCAGAGCGACATTGAACCAAAGTATGAGAACAGCAGCGTCATGTCAGCCCAGGCTGCATATATGATTTCCACGCTGATGTATGGCAACGTTTATGGAAATATCTTCAACTATCTGCAGATCTTAAAGCGTGATTATCAGACCTTCGGCAAGACAGGAACGACCGACTGGGGCGATTCCGGATTGGAATACGGCATTCCGGAAGGTGCCATGAAAGATAAATGGATGGTCGCTGAAACGTCAAAGTATACGACGGCGGTATGGCTCGGCTGGGAAAAAGCTACCGTGGGCGGCAACAACTACTTTACGACCGCAATGGACAGCATGAATACCACCGGTCATATCTGTTCCGATATCTTGGATGCAATTGAAACAAGCAATGGCAAATCGGCAGATTATGCACAGCCGGACGGCATTGAGAAGATCACCCATATTTCCGGCGTCTTCCCTTATGTTGCCCCAACGGCAAGTACGCCATCCGAATACATCACCACCGGCCTGATCAAGAAAGAATTTGCAAAGCTCGGTACGTATGAAAGTACGGTCAGTGCTCTGTCAAATCTGTCTTCCTTCTCAGCAAAGCAGAATTCAGACAATACTGTATCCTTCTCATGGGCAGCATATCCGGACAGTTCAAAGCTATCCGCAGCCGAAACGTCAGGCAGTACCTTCGATGGGTCGTGGCTTACCGGTCCAGTTGTATACAAAGTGCGGCTGTCGCAGAATGGGCAGACCGTCGCTGAGCTCTCCTCTTCAAGTGAGACCTCAACGCAATCCGTCACTTTGGCAGAAAATACGGTAACACAGGCGTGCGGCTATTATGGCTATCAGAATACAAGCGACGCATCCAATGAAGTCTGTATGACTTTCACAACGAGCGGACCAAAGAAAGAAACGAAATCCGCCGTCATTACAGCCGTCAATGGCAGCAGTCTCACGGTAACGGTCGATGGCTCTGCAGCGACCCTTGATCTGAGCAATGCCACCGTCACCAAAGGCGGTGCAAATGTTGCAATCAGTTCATTAAAAGCTGGAGATACTTTGACCCTTACATATACTGACGGAAAAGTCACAGCTGTATCTGTCAATTGATCACCAGAGGAGGATGCAAATCCTCCTTTTATATGCCTTGCCGAAAAAAAAGACCAGAACGGTCTTATAAATTTTTATTCTTTTCGTGACAGATCTCCGTAAATGGACATCTGCTGCATTCCGGTCTCTGTGCATGGCACAGATATCGGCCGAAGAAGATCATCTGATGATGTGTCTTGGTCCATCTTTCACGCGGGATCTTATGCTTAAGCTTCCGCTCAATTGTACTTGGATCATCCTTCTGAAAGGCCAAGCCCAATCGTTTGGAGACACGTGATACATGCGTATCTACAGCAAGTGAAGGAAGACCAAAGCATTCAGACTGAATAACATTGGCACATTTGCGCCCGACACCAGGCAGCTGTATCAGTTCCTCAATCGTCGCAGGGATCTGCCCATCAAAATCATGGATCACACCGCTGGCAAAACCTTGGATCGCTCTGGCCTTGTTATGATAAAGTCCTAAGGATGAAATATCTTTTTCAATATCCCCGATCTTTCCGGAGGCCAAGCTCGCCAGATCCGGAAAATGTTCAAACAGAATGGGCGTCACGCGATTGACCGATGCATCTGTCGTCTGTGCCGACAGGATCACTGCTACAGCCATTTCATACGCATTGCGATGATGAAGCTCACAATGTGCATTGGGATAAAGCTGATCCAGTTCATTCAGGATCATTTCCGTTTCCATATGCTTCATTTTATCTTTCCTCTTCGAGCATTGCAGCTGTTGTGCCCTTCTGTTTCCATTCGGAAAGGATCTTATCAACATATGCAAAGCTCTTCTTCTGATAGGCACTGGCTTCGCGCAGGGCAAGCAGGATCAGTTTCTTATCATTAGTACGGTTCCATTCCGATATCTTCTGCATCTCAATGGGTGACAATGTACGGCCGAATTCCTGTTCAAAAATATCATACAGTGAACAATCCAATACTGCTTCACGATGTGCTGTTTCTGTTTCAAACAGTCCATTGATATTGAAACTGATGCCTTTGGCAGATGCTTTGATCGATAAGTATTTCTTAGCAGCAAGCACGGACAGCACTTCATTCAGTTCTTCTTCAGATAGACTGCATTTCTTCGCCAGAAGATCCAGCGAAATTGCATATTGATGTTCATTGAAAAAATCGATCATTAAGATAACGACCGTCTCTTTTGCATCCAAGCCTAAGAGCTCCAAATGATCCAGCACCCAATCCCGGTGACTGACAAAGTTCTGTTCATACCACTTCATATTTTCATCCTTCTTTTTGCTTCATTGCTTTCAATGCGCAGCTTTGCTAGAATAATCTCAAATGCTGAAAAAGGTCATGTTCGCTTTTTTATCTCTGATCATACTGTACAGTACGGCTGTAATTGCGTACCGTATTTTTGAACCAACAGCATCGTATCATGTCGGCGATGAAGATACCTATTTAGATTATGCTTCCCTCAAAGAATATGTAAAGTCTACCGGCGACAGTTCAGTGCATTATCTCTTTTTCTATTCCAGCGAAGATAATACCAGCGTCTATCTAAAAAACACAGTGATCCCCACGGTGGAAAATGATACCTCTCTGCAGTTCACGCGCATCATCGAGACTGTCGATATCACCGAGCTTGTCCGCAGCATGCAGACGAGCCAGCTTAGTGAAGACTGGCAGATATCTTCCTATCCGGCTTTTGCCGCCGTGGCAGTGCAGGATGGCAGAGTCATTGTCCAGAATGTATTGGAAAATACAAATGAGCACCAGCTGACTGCTGCGGATATTGAAGATTGGCTGAAAGAAAATGGTCTGTATGCAGGCGCATCGCAATGATGTGCTTTTAAATTGCTATGGAAGGTTCCTGAATACTGTGCTGCGGCTGGTCTGCCCACAGAGATTCCAAGCGATACTGCTTTCTTCCTTTAGGCGTAAAGATATGCACAACAACTTCATTGAAATCCGCTAGGATCCAGGAACTGCCGGCATCTCCTTCAACACAGCGTCTTGCATATCCTTTTTTTTCTGCTTCCTGTTCAATATAGTCAGACAGGGTATCCGCATGCCTTGAATTCTTTGCCGTGCATATGACAAAATAATCCGCAAAAGGATTGACTGCATGCATGTCAATGACGGTCAGATCCTGAGCCTGCTTATCGCTCAATGTTTTTGTTACAATATCCAGCAATTCACTCATGAATTTCCTCCCTGTTCCTGCGATAGATCTCTGATTCCCGATGTACTAATCTGCAGCATGCTTTAAGATCCCTGCACGCAAGATCAATATGCTTTGATGTATCGTATCCTCTGCCTGGTTCGATCTTGTCAGCCAGATAAAGGATCATTGCCAATTTCCCCTGACAGTCGCCAAGCGTGTGGTGTTCAATTGCTTTTAAGATCTCTTCATCTGTAAAAGCCATGTTCTGCTTCATATAGATGACAGCAGTATAGCTATGCCATATCTTATCTGAATATGCCAGCCATGCTGGGCGATAGTATTTCAGGATTTGTGCGCCTTCTTCATGGCTCATGGATTTTGTTATATCATGCAGCAGGCCTGCACAGTATGCTTTCTGTACATCGGCATTCTGATGCCGCGCAATCAGGGCCGCTGTTTCGGCAGTGCGGATGCTATGCTCATAGCGATGCGGTGAGCACATCGCCTGTGCTGTCTCTTTAAAATATGACCCTTTCGCAAAGATCCTTTTTCTCGTCCCATAAGCAGCCATACGGAAATTTCCTTCCCGCACTTTTTTTTCGTCAGCCTCACCTTCTGCCAGGCTGATACATTTGCCTTTATATCCAGCCAGTAAATGCAGATGGCGATATGGCTGAATCGCCAGCTTCACTAAAGCCGTCCGTTCTTTCATGTCCAATACTGTATGGTCTTTCTTCAGCTGCAGAAAGATCTCCTCAGAATGAATGCGATGCAGGTGCAGGCAGGCAGCGATCTCGCTCTCCGTGATAGGATCAAAACATGCTTCTACAGCAATCATGGCAGCAGGATCTTCGGCTCCTTTGCCTTCCGATAAAGAATGATCGTCCGGCCGATGATCTGCACGATCTCACTGTCCGTCTTGCGGGCAAGATCAAAAGCCAGTTCTTTTGTATCATCCGGTGCCGTCTTCAGTACACTGATCTTGATCAGTTCCCTCGTACGCAGAGCATTGTCTACGGTCATAAATAAATTGTCGCTCAAAGAATCCTTGCCGATCTGAAAGATTGCTTTATCCGTCTGCGCAATCCCTCTTAAATAGCTTTTCTGTTTTCCACTCAGCATTACAGCATCGCCTTTCTGAAAGTCACATTGACTCCTTTTGGTACATATACGGTCACGGTGCTGATCTGACCGGAAATACTTGCCCAGCCAAGACCATCCACGACGATATCCATTTTATCTATATCTTTATGAACTGAATAATGTGTAAATTCTTTAGTCTGCGCTATTGGCAGGAACAATTCACCATAGTGCTTCTTCCAAAGCTCTTCTGCATTTTCTACCTTGCCGCGGTGAATATTCAGCCGGTCGCTGATATAAAAGACGCAGGATGCGCGATCGCAGTTCATCAGATCTAAACGCACAAGCCCGCCGACCGCAAAGGATTGATTTCCTCTGAGCTGAAAGACCATCGGCTTGAGTGATGAAGCCGGCAATACATCCTTCAGATCCTCTTCGGCCAGATCCATCAGCAGGCTGTGCGAGATCTCGATCCCCGGTGTATCGATATACTTCTGTCCGTCGATATCGATCTCATTGAAATCCAAAGTCGTGCCTGGATAACGCGACATCGTCAGCTGTTTAGTGCCCATCAGATTGTTCAGCAATGTGCTCTTGCCGGAATTTGCCTTGCCCATAACAACGACAGGTCTTCCTTTAGCATACAGTGCTACAGCATCTTTTACTTCATCCACGCCCATGCGATGGAGCTTAGATGTCAGGATCAGAGATTTGACCTTGATGCCCTGCTCCTTCAGACGTCCGAACACAAAACGCGCGATCTTTTCTTCATTCAGTGTATCCGGCAGGATATCCCGCTTTGCACAAGCAAGAATAATATCTTTATCTGCCAGCATGCGGTTCAGGCCGGGAATGATGCCTGCTTCAAAATCAAACAGATCAACGACCCACAGGATAAGACAGTCCATGCCGGCAATCCTATGCATCACCTCATCCGGATCAATGCCTTTGCGCATTGATACTGTCAGATCATCATAATGCATTAAACGAAAACATCTTTGGCAGTATTCACTGCCTTCTTTCGGTGTGTACCCTGGTGCGTTTGGATCTGTGCTCTGCAGTACAGCTCCGCATCCTTTGCAGTTAGTCATAAACGCCTTTCTTTATTTATCTGAGTCGAACAGGCTCAGTTTCTCCACATCTTCATGGACTTCTTCTTCCCTTCCGGCAGGCCGGTCAACAATGCGGCATTCCTGGATCCCTTTGGCAATCTCCCATCCCGGTCCCAGTTCGATCGGATTGGAGAAGCCGGTATCCTTTGACTTCAGCGGAATATCAGAAACCTTGACTTCTTTCAGTTCGCCATCAAATAATTCCATGGCATCGCCAGGCTGCACTGCCTTGGCATACGCAATCACGCTTGGATTGGATTTGATATGCTTGCAGATCAGATTGCCTTTGATCGGCCGGCTTCCCTGTACAATTTCATCTAAGTGCACACGCTTCATCGCGCCTTCTTGGGTCATATACAGCACCGCCGGATCATCTTCATTCAATGCGCAGCTGTATCCGATACGATCTCCCTTGCCTAGGTTCATCGCTTTGACGCCCTTTGATTTGACGCCCGTCGCTGGGATCTCTTCACTGCTGAATCGGTATGCACAGCCATCTCTGCTTACCATCATGATCGACTGGCCTTCATAAAGCATATAGGCACAGATCAGTTCCGCAGAACTAGGAATATTCATCGCACTGGTGACGCGGCTGTTCTTAACGACCTGCCATTGATCGACCGGTGTCTTCTTGATCTGCCCTGCTGAAGAAACTGTAACGATCCAGGCATACGTGTTGAAATCCTTGATCAGGATCGCATTCCTGATCTTATCTTCACCATCGATGCGGATGACCTTATTCAGATGCATGCCGATGTCTTTCCACTTTGCTTCATCGATCTGCCAAACCGGCAGGGAAGCATAATTTCCCTTGGCCGTAAACAGCAGGAGCGTATCCACCGTATCACATTCGATCGCTCCGATCAGAATATCTCCCTGCTTCAGTCCCGTCAGACGGTCAGAAGAATTGAAAGAACGCAGTGATACACGCTTTACATAGCCGTCTCGTGATACCGTGACCATGACCCTTTCATTGACGACCATCTGTGCTTTATCGATAACAATATCCGCAGCTTCCTCAGAGATATAGGTACGTCTTGCATCGCCATAATCCTTTTTGACACTGCGCAGTTCCTTGACAATGACAGAATTCAGCACATTCGGATTTTCAATGATTGCTTTTGTCTCCTCAATGCCGTTTACCAGCTGCGCAAATTCTTCTTTCAGCTGGGTGATATCCGTATTGGACAGACGGTACAGACGCATTGATACGATAGCTTCCGCCTGCGCATCATCAAAATCAAATTCCCTGATCAGGTTGATCTTAGAATCTGCTTTGTCCTTGGAAGCACGGATGATCCGTATCACTTCATCCAAGATCGACACAGCTTTCATCAGGCCTTCAATGATATGGCATCTGGTCTCCATCTTATCCAGCTCATAATGTGCTCTGCGCAGGACGACTTCCTTGCGGAAAGCCAGGAAAGCATCTAAAAGATCCAGCAGTCCGACCTGGACTGGGCGCTTATCAATAATTGCCACATTGTTATAGCTGTAATAGATCTGCAGATCTGTATTCTTATAGAAATAATTCAGGATCATATTCGCATCAGATTCTTTTTTGACATCCACCGCTATGCGCATACCGGTGCGGTCAGATTCATCGCGGACATCCAGGATACCATCGATATCTTTTGACAGACGGATCTCATCCATTTTTCTTACAAGCTGTGATTTTACTACTTCATAAGGGATCTGCGTGATCACGATCTGCTGGCACGTACGATCCTCAATGATCTCTGCTTTTGCCCGTACCGTGATTCTTCCCCTGCCGGTCGCAAACGCTTCTTTTATCCCTTTGGATCCCATGATGATCCCGCCGGTCGGAAAATCAGGACCGGGGATGATCTCCATGATATCGTCCAGTGAGCATGCTGGATTCTGCAGACGGTAGATGCTCGCTTCCACGCATTCATTCAGATTGTGCGGCGGCATATTTGTTGCATATCCGGCGGCTATACCGGTCGCCCCATTCACCAGCATGACGGGAAAAGGCACCGGCAGCACAGTCGGTTCATTTTCTGTATCATCAAAGTTCGGCGCCATCTCCACCGTATTTTTATCCAAGTCATCTTCCATGACTTCGGTAACTTTTGCCAAACGTGCTTCCGTATAACGCATCGCAGCAGCCGGATCATCATCGATAGAACCGTTATTGCCATGAATATCGATCAAGGGCAGACGTACTTTCCAATCCTGCGACATACGCACCATCGCATCATAAACTGACGTATCACCATGCGGATGATAGTTGCCGATGACAAGACCGACTGTCTTAGCGCTCTTGCGGTAGGCATGATCCCATGTATTGCCGTCATGATACATCGCATACAGGATCCTCCGCTGGACCGGCTTCAGGCCATCACGGGCATCCGGCAGAGCTCTTTCCTGAATAATATACTTTGCATATCTGCCAAACCCCTGGCCCATGATATCTTCCAGCAGTTCCGGTCTGTATTTTGTCTGGTCATCAATTTGTTTTTTCTTTGCCATTACTGCTCCACCTTAAAATCATCTTCCAATGTAAAGGAGATATTGTCTTCGATCCATTTTCTTCTCAATTCAGCTTTGTCTCCCATCAGTACCGTAACTCTTCTTTCCGCTTTTACACCGTCTTCAATGCCTACTTTGATCAGCGTGCGGTGAGAAGGATCCATGGTCGTCTCCCACAGCTGGGTCGCATTCATTTCACCAAGTCCTTTATATCGCTGAATATCCACTTTGCCAAGCTTGGCGCGCAGTGCATCCAGTTCTTCATTTGTATAGCAGTATTCGATCTGCTTGCCTTTGGATACACGATACAGCGGCGGCAGAGCAATATAGACCATGCCATGTTCCAGCAATGGCCGCATATAACGATAGAAGAACGTCAGCAGCAGGATCTGAATATGCGATCCATCATCATCGGCATCGGTCATGATGATGACCTTGCCATAGTTGGAATCAGAAAAATCAAAGTCAGGCCCGACACCAGCTCCCAATGTATAGATCAATGTATTCAGTTCTTCATTCTTTTCAATATCCGCTAAAGAGCACTTTTCTGTATTCAGCACTTTTCCGCGCAGCGGCAGGATCGCCTGATAAACCGAATCTCTGCCCTGTTTGGCCGAGCCGCCGGCCGAATCTCCTTCGACTAAGAACAGTTCCTTAATGCGAGAGTCTTTCGAACGGGCCGGCGCCAGTTTATCCGAAATGATCCGTTCTCCCTTGCCAGCCTTTTTCCCGCGTCTTGCTTCATCTCTTGCTTTGCGGGCAGCTTCCCGGGCCATGCTTGCCTTCATCATCTTGCGCACAAGCATATCCGACTGATCGCGATTCTCTTCCAGCCAATACGTCAGTTTTTCCGCCACGACCGCATCGACTGCAGGCTTAGCAGCAGCTGTGCCCAATCTGCCCTTGGTCTGTCCTTCAAACTGCAGGATCTCTTCAGGGATCGAAACAGACAGGATCGTTGTCAATCCTTCCCGCACATCGCTTCCTTCGAGATTTTTATCTTTTGTCTTCAGCAGACCGTATTTTCTTGCATAATCATTCACTGCTTTGGTAAAAGCCGTCTTAAAGCCGACTTCGTGCGTGCCGCCATCCATGGTACGGACCAGATTGACAAACGAATATGTATTCTCCTGATAGTCATCCGTATACTGGAATGCCGCATCAACATGGATGCCCATCGAATCACCGGAGAACTTCACTGGATTCATCAGCGTTGTCCGATCTTCATTCAGATATTCTACGAAAGCAGTAATGCCATCTTCATACTGAAAGGTCTCGCTCTCTTCTTTCTTCGCGCGCTTATCGGTCACGGTAATGGCAATGCCGCTCAGCAGAAATGCTTCTTCTCTGGCTCTTTCCGCGACCAGATCATATTTAAAGTCTACGGTCTGAAAGATCTTTGGATCCGGCTTGAAGCGTACCGTCGATCCTGTCCGATTTGTTTTTCCTAAATGCTCTAATCTGCCGATCTTCGAACCGCCGTTCTTAAACTCCATGCGGACCAGTTCGCCATTGGTCGCCACTTCTACGGTCAGCCATTCGCTCAGGGCATTGACCACTGATGCACCGACGCCATGCAGACCGCCGGCTGTTTTATATCCGCCATGAGAAGTAAACTTTCCGCCTGCATGCAGGACAGTAAAAATGACCTCCAGCGTATTTTTGCCGGAGGGATGGGTGCCGATCGGCATGCCGCGTCCTTCATCGCTCACCGTACAGGAGCCATCTACTTCTAAAGTGATCGTTATTTTCTTGCCAAAACCATTGATTGCCTCATCGACTGCATTGTCGACGATTTCCCAGATCAAATGGTGCAGGCCATGGGAATCTGTTGATCCGATATACATTCCAGGTCTTGTTCTTACCGGTTCCAGGCCCTGCAGGATCTGGATACTGGATTCATCATATTTTTCTGCCATTCATTTCTCCAAACTAACCAATGTATTATAGCAGAAATTTCGCTTCCTTTTCATTAGAAACTCATTCTGGAATTCTCACTGTTCCGCGCCGGTTCCCGCGATTTTCTAAGGTATTTATGAGGAACCATGCTAAAATATTTCTGATCAAGGGGGTTAGTATGACAGAATTTCTTGTATTGGCAGCGAGCTATTTATTTGGATCCATTCCGTGGGCACTTGTCATCGGTCTGGTATTTTTTCATAAGGATATCCGCAGAGAAGGTTCCGGGAACCTGGGAGGCACCAATGCCGGCAGAGTATTAGGCAGGCCTGCAGGTGTGACGGTCATTCTCCTGGATGCCCTGAAAGCTTTCTTCAGTATGCTTTTAGCACACTGCTTTGTTCCTGGCATTGAGATCTATGCAGGTCTGGCCTGCTGCCTTGGACATTGCTTCCCGATCTTCGCACATTTCAAAGGCGGCAAAGCTGTGGCTACTTCTTACGGCTTTCTGTTAGGCATCACCGTCTTCATTACCCATCAATGGTTCTGGAATTTTTTCTGGGTCATTCTCTGCTTCTTCCTCATTCTGTATCTGTTCCGGATGGTATCGCTGGCATCGATCTGCGCCCTTGGCATTGAAGTGATCGCCAGCTTTATCCTGTATTTCAGCGGCCGCAATCCGCTCAGTACATCCGCTGCTTTATTGATCCTGTGGATCTTCATCACCTATCGTCATAAAGCAAATATCGGCCGCATCAAAGCACATACAGAATCGCATGTGAAGTGGATGGGCAGAGAGCTATGGGGGAAGTAGAAGAATTCACTCTGCCGATGGATGGCTTTTCCCAATCGCCGCGTAAGATCTGGGCCTATCTGCCCGAAAACTATCGATCCTCTCATCGCAGATTCGATGTGCTGTATATGTTCGACGGACACAATCTGTTCTTCGATGAATTGGCGACATATGGCAGATGCTGGGGCATGAAAAAATATTTAGATGAGATCGGCATTGATCTTGTCGTCATCGGTCAGGACTGCAACCATACCGGCAATCGCCGCTTAGCAGAATACTGTCCAGACAGCTGTGTCAATACGCCATTGGAAGAACTGCCCCGTTTCAAGGCAAAAGGGGCCGCGACCGCTGAATGGTTCGTCAAAGTACTGAAGCCGTACTGTGAAAAAAAATACCGCATTGCTAAAGATCGCAGGCACGTTGGGATCGGCGGCAGTTCCATGGGCGGGCTGATGTCAGAATATATGATTGCCAAATACAACAGCGTCTTTTCCAAAGCCGCCTGTGTCTCACCTTCTACGCACTTCAATTATGATTTTCTCATGGATCTGACAGCAGCTGTTTCTTTTCAGGAAACAAAGATCTACATTGACCAGGGCTCACAGGAAGTCCATGGCAAACGGCTGTTCATCGATGCCATGAATATGATGCTGACCTACAGCCATCTGCTGAATGAAAAAGGATGCAGCACATATCCTCATCTGACTCCAGGCGGTCATCATACCGAAGCGGATTGGGAAAAAATAGTTCCTGTTTTTCTGCCGTACCTGTATCCTGATCTGTATCAAAAAAAATAATGTTCATCAAAAATGCCCTGAAGCAATCCGCTCCAAGGCATTTTCATTTGTTAATGCTGATGCTGATAGTAATTGATCAGACATCCTGCTTCCAAGATCTCTTTTTCATCCGGAGTCAAAGCACCGAGTCTCAGCTCTATTTCTGATACTGTATCTGTATAGACATAGCCTTTGACATTTCCATCTTTCTTCACCGCAGTAAGCACATGCGGAATAAAGACCCATGCATTCTTTGGCAGCGCTTCGCCATCTTTCACCAAGAATGGCAGAATGCCCCAGTTGATGCAGTTGGAGCGGTAGCGTTTGGTTGCATATTCCTTGGCAAAGTTTGCGCCGCCGCCAAGAACTCTTTGACAGGACGCAGCCTGTTCGCGGGCAGATCCATCACCAGGTTTATTGGCATAGACAGCAGAAACAATATTTGTCTTTGCCGTATCGATCTCCATCCCTGCTTTTGCAAAAGCCTGCTTTGCTGAACTGACTTCCGCATCCAATGGATCGGCAGATGCTTTCTGTACCTGCTTAGCAGCCGGAACATACGAAGGATCACGGCGTGACAGAGTGAATTCTGCTAGGCGCAGCGGGTTGGAACGATACGAAGACGTCTCCCCAGAAGGGATCAGTTCATCCGTCGTTGTTACCGGATCATCAATATGCGAAACGATCTTGATCAGAAGATCTTCAGACAATGCTTTCTGTTCTGGCCAATCCTTGATATTCGGTCCAAAATGAAGCGGTGCATCTGGTTCAGCATGGCCATAGCCATTGTAGACCCGCTTTTCATAGAGCGAACCATCAAAGACATAAGTATGCTCTGTTTCTTTTGGGGCCATATCTTCGGCCGCGGTCAGGATGCCTTGATGGCATGCAGTTGCAGCAATGGAACGTGCATCCATCAAAGCAACGCCGGCCAATTGTCCTTCATTCGGCTTGGAACCTTCGCGGTTGGGAAAATTGCGGGTCGTATGGCGGATCGACAGTTCGCCATTGGCGGGTGTATCGCCCGCACCAAAGCAAGGTCCGCAGAATGCCTCACGGAAGATAGCACCGCAGGATACGAGAGAAGCGATGGTTCCATTTTCAGCCAATGCTTTATAGACGGGCAGAGAATCCGGATACACCGACAGACGAAATTCGCCATTTCCGATATTGGCATTGTGCAGGATATCTGCCGCCGCCATAATATTGCCGAATGTCCCGCCGGCACAGCCGGCGATGATTCCCTGATCGACATGCACTTGGCCATCATTGATCTTAGCCACGAGATCCATGGACACTTTGCCATTCAGCTGTGCATTGGCACGGTCCTGTGCCTGTTGCAGGATCTTCTCCGGGTCCTTCTGCAGTTCATGGATCGGTACAGCATAGCTTGGATGCATCGGCAGGGCGATCATGCATGGAATCCTGCTGAGGTCCAGATCGATCCAGCGGTCGTAATAGGCACCGCTGTCAGGCGATAGAGGATGATAATCATCGGCCCGACCATGATCCTGATAGTATTTTTCCGTGACGCCATCGGTCTCCCAGATTGATGACCAGCATGTCGTTTCCGTCGTCATGACATCAATGCCATTGCGGAAATCCTGATCCAATGAAGCGATGCCTTCCCCGGCAAATTCCAGTACCCGATTCTTGACAAAACCATTGGCATATACGGCCGCACAGAGGGCCAATGCCACATCATGCGGACCTACGCCCGGCCGGCATTTTCCCGTTAGATATACGAGTACCGTTTCCGGCCGTTTCATATCATACGTGCGCTGCAAAAGCTGCTTGGCAAGTTCTCCGCCGCCTTCGCCCACGCCCATCGTACCGAGTGCCCCATAGCGCGTATGTGAATCCGATCCCAAGATCATGCGCCCGACAACGGTCATCATTTCACGATTGTAGCTGTGGATCACAGCAAGATTCGGCGGCACATAGATGCCGCCATATTTATGCGCAGCGCTCAAAGCAAAGCGATGGTCATCTTCATTGATCGTACCGCCTACTGCACACAGCGTGTTGTGACAGTTGGTCAGTACATACGGCACCGGGAACTTCTTCAGTCCAGAAGCCCGTGCAGTCTGAATAATACCGACATATGTGATATCATGCGATGTCAGAGAATCAAATTTCACATGCATGACATCATCATCATTTCCTATATCATGAGCAGCAATGATCTTGGCTGCCATTGTTTTTTTCTTTCCTTCTGTCTGAGTGCAGGGAGCTGTTTCACTGAGCCTGCCATCGACCAGATAAATACCATTTTCATGCAGTTCCATCATAATTTCTCCATGACTGCCTGCGTAAAGGCAGTTGTTGAAGCATGGCCGCCGATATCTGCGGTCGTCTCTTTTCCCTGTGCAATGACATCTGTCAGCGCACATTGCAGCCGGTCTGCTTTGTCATTCATGCCAAGATCTTTCAGCATCATCTCGAAGCTCATCAGCAGAGCCGTTGGATTGGCCAGATCCTTGCCGGCAATATCCGGTGCACTGCCATGCACTGCTTCATAGATCCTGACTTTTTCGCCGATATTGGCACTGGGCGCAAAGCCCAGCCCGCCAACCAATCCAGCGCATAGATCGCTGATAATATCGCCATACAGATTCGGTGCACAAAGTACATCAAACTGTGAAGGATCCGTGACCAGCTTCATGCATAAAGCATCAATGATCACACTGTCCGAAGCAATTTCCGGATATTCCTTCGCCACCTTCTGAAAGGATTCTAGGAACAGTCCATCTGTCATCTTCATGATATTTGCCTTATGTACCGCTGTCACTTTATGACATCCGTTCTTCTTGGCATAGGCAAACGCAAATCTGGCAATTCGTTCACTGGCCGCACGGCTGATCAGCTTAATGCCATGGGCCGTATCCTGATCATACATGTACTCAATGCCTTTATACAGATCTTCCGTATTTTCACGGACGATCACAAGATCCACCTTTTCATAGCGGCTTGGCACACCGGCAATTGTCTTTACTGGGCGCAGATTTGCATAGGTCGCAAAATGCTGGCGCAGCAGAACATTGATGGAACGGAAGCCCTTCCCGATCGGTGTTGCGGTCGGTCCCTTCAAAGCAATGCCATCTTTCTCAACAGCTTCCAAAAGCCCATCCTGCAGAAGACTGCCAGATGCCTCATAATACTGTGCTCCGGCCTGATACTCTTCCCAATCGATCCCTGTCTGCAGTTTCGCCGATACTTCTTTGACGCTCGCGGCAATTTCTCTGCCGATACCATCACCTTGGATCAAAACAGCTTTCATACTCAACACCAGCCTTTCGTCCTTTATTTTAATAGATTCTTGTTTTAATTGAAAGTATTTTCATCTTTACAATGAAATTTTTTACATTAAAATGAAATGACCTGGGAGGAAATGCTATGATCTATCCTGAAGTTGCCGATCTTACCCCTGAACAGCTGAAATATCTATGTGATGAATATCGCGCACATAATTTTATCGATCCTGAAACGTGCGAAAAATTAGGCGTAAAACGCGGCCTGCGCAACAGTGACGGCACCGGTGTCCTAGCTGGGCTCACAAGTATATGCGATGTCATCGGCTACGAAAAAAATGAAAAAAATGAGATCCTGCCGATTGATGGAAAGCTGATCTACCGCGGCATTGATCTGAATAAAATTGTTGAAGAAGCGGTCAGTCAGGATCGCTTCCTATTTGAAGAAGTTGTCTGGCTGCTGCTGTTTGGATCCCTGCCGAATCAGGAGCATCTCGCTCACTTTGCATCCTTATTGGAAAATCACCGCGAGCTTCCGGATGGCTTTGCTGAGACCATGATCATGTCTGCCCCTTCGCCAAACATCATGAATAAAATGGCACGTTCCGTTTTAGCCATGTATTCCTATGATGAAGATGCGGAAGGAACATCTTTAGAAAATATTCTTAAGCAGTCGATCAACCTGATCGCTGAACTGCCGACCATGATGGTCTACGTCTATCAGACAAAAAAACATGTTTATGATCATGCCTCTCTGTATTTCCATTATCCGGTCAAAGGTCTGTCCACTGCTGAACATATCTTAGCTACCTACCGTCCGGATCAGAAATTCACTCACGAAGAAGCCAAGCTGCTGGATCTATGCATGATCGTTCATGCAGATCACGGCGGCGGCAATAATTCTGCCTTCACTTCCCGTGTTCTTTCTTCAACTGGTACTGATACGTATTCCGCCATTGCTTCGGCCATTCTTGCCCTCAAGGGACCAAAACACGGCGGTGCCAATCTGAAAGTCATGCATCAGATGGATGATATTCTTGCCCATGTGTCTGACCCGCAGGATAGCGATGCTCTGCAGTCCTACCTGCGCCAGATCCTCCGCCGAGAAGCAGGAGATGAATCAGGTCTCATCTATGGCATTGGCCATGCGGTCTATACAAAAAGCGATCCCAGAGCACAGATCTTAAAAAAGTATTCTAAGGATCTTGCCTATCAAAAAGGACTGCAGAAAGAATACGACATGCTGTGTGCCATTGAAAAGTATGCTCCGATCGTCTTCCGGGAAGAAAAAGGTTCAGCGAAGAATGTCTGTGCCAACGTCGATCTGTTCTCTGGCTTAGTATATCGGATCTTAGGGATCGATGAGGATCTGTATACACCGATCTTCGCTATTTCCAGAGTTGCCGGCTGGTGTGCCCATCGTATGGAAGAAGTTGAATTTGCCAATCGCATTATTCGGCCTGCCTATAAATATGTAGGCAAAGATCAGCCTTATATTACCCTTAGCGACAGGAAATGATCCTATTGCCAGAAAAAATACAGCGAGCCAAAAGTTCACTGTATCGTTAACTTTTCCAGTTTTTATAACTAAATCATTCTTGCAGGCAGCTTTGCACAGATCCTTTTGATCTGCGCACTGTATTC
>JAAYWN010000065.1 GCA_012516665.1 Erysipelotrichaceae bacterium | reverse complement strand
TTCCTGATCCCGCCCTTTGGCTATACGGCAGTGATCTGGTGCGAACCGATCATCTGGTGTGCTATGACACTCCAGCTGGTCTATAGTTTTGCAAAGAATCCATACATCAGAGAGATCAAAGCGATCAAGGCATAAATAGATCGCTTTTTCTTTTGAAATATCAGTATAGGATCCTGCATAGAGGCCCTGTTTGTCTTTTCTGCTTTCCTGTACCTTAAGCAAGAATATATTCACAAAGCAAAAAATACGATAGAATATAAGCAGTGATTTGTGTACGTATTGGCTGAATAGAATTGCGGGCATTCCCATAATGATGATTTTTACTGTTCAGCAATATTCATGCGGAGGTATATGTATGAAGCATGCATTGGCATTGGTCAAAGAATTCTGTACCAGTGATTTTGTCATGAGAGATGCGGAAAAGGCTCTCTCTTTCCTTACCAAGGATATTCACTGGTTTGGGACCTCTGATAATGAAGATGTTTCCAATATTGAAGATGCCCGCCAATATATTGAAGATGAGATGAATAATATATCATCTCCTTATCAGATGGATTTCCAGGAAGAAAGTTCAGTCACGATCGATCAGAATGCTGAAGTAGCGTATCTGCGTATCCGTTTGGAAAATGAAGGTGTTTCGATCATTGTCCGCATTACGGCTGCGACCAAGATGGAAAATGGAGAAATGAAGATCTGTTCTATGCATTTTTCGGTAGCTGATGAAGAACAGGTAAAAGGGGAATACTTTCCGCTGAAGAAAAGAGAAGAAAAGATCTTTAATGAAAAGCGAGAATTGGTATTGTCAACGATCTCCGGAGGAATGATGGGCGGCTATATGAAGCCTGAGTTCCCTCTTTACTTTATTGATAAAAGAATGCTGACATACTTAGGGTACAGGAATGAAGAAGAATTCTCGGCTGATATTGATGGTCTGATCAGTCACATCATTCATCCGGATGATCGAAAGATGGTGGATGATGAAGTAGACAGACAGCTGGCAGCTTCAGATCACTACATGGTCGACTATCGGATGCGCAGGAAGGATCAAAGCTATATCTGGGTCCATGATTTTGGAAAAGTCACGAAATCCGTAGATGATGAAGATGTCATTATCTCGGTCTGCTATGACATTACGGAAGATCATAATAAGCAGATCCAATTGGATAATTTGATCAATGCGATGCCGGGCGGCACAGCGATATTTCGTGTAAAGGGAGATGAATATTCTATTCTCTATCAATCCAAGGGTGTCAGTGCACTTTCTGGAAGAACAGAAGCAGAGTTCAAAAGCGTGATTGAACAGGATCGATCGATTTCTATTTACAGCGAAGATAAAGATCGTGTCGATGCTGCTATGCACAAAGCGATTTCCAGCAATGAATCAGTATCACTGGACTTTCGTATTCCGATGATTGCTGGCGGCTTTCGCTGGATCAATGGGAGCTTCCGCAAAGTCAGAGAAGAGAATGGCTATGCAATCATTCATGCAGTTTATTCTGAGATGTCACAGCTGCAGGAACTGTATCGTGAGATCACAGACAATGCCGAAATGGCTGTTGGAGTCAGTGACAGTAAAACGCACGAGATCCTTTATGCCAATAAATATGCACTGTCGATCTATCATAAAGAAGGTATAGATTATACAGGAAAGAAATGCTATTCCTTCTTAAGAGGCTTCCAAGAGCCATGCAGCTTCTGCCATCAGCTCTATACAAATGGAAAAGCAGGAGAGCAGACAGATATTTATGATCCTGCATCAGACAGATATTTCTTATCACAGGGAAGACTGATCAATTGGGGCGGCCGTGAAGCACATGTCGTTTATTTGACCGATAATACAAATAATCATAGATCCCAGCAGAAGATCCAGGAGATGCTGAAAAATATCACTTCCGGTATTTTAGTCTGCCGCATTGATCAGGCCGGTCACATTCATAATCTTTCTGTCAATGAAGGACTTTGCCGACTTTTTGAAAGAAGTGAGGAAGAACTGCTGAATCAGCTGTATCCAATATCATCATATATCTATGCCGATGAAGATGTCATGATGGTCGATGACCTGATCGATGAAGCAACACAGTATAAACATGCACACAGTACCTTCCGGATCTCGGTCCCGGAAGGCAGGATCAAGTTGACTGCTGTCGATGTGAATATTGTTGAAGGCAGAGAGCAGACAAAAACAGCATATATTACTTTCTCCGATATAACAGCGCAGAAAGAACAGGCACAGCAGCTGAAAGATGTCCTGAAGAATGTGCCGGGCGGAGTCTGCCAGTATCAGTGGGATGGAAAGAAACTGATTCCTTTAGTGATCAGCGAACATTTTTCTTCTCTGTTAGGTGCAGATGCTAAAGATAGGATCAGAAATGCAAATGACCTGAACTTCGTGAATGTTCATCCGGATGATATTGAAGGATTGAAGAAGTCTATTTTTCAGACCCTTGAAATGCATGAGATCAATGAATTTTCATACCGCACTTGGAATGCTGAAAAGAAACAGTATATCTGGCTGTCATGTCAGGCAATTGCTTTGCCGCAGGCGGATGGCACGGCGATGGTATATGCAAGCTACGCTGATATTACGAATGAAAGACAGACAGCACAGAAATTGATTGCCAGTGAAACAGCTTTGGATATTGCAGCGAAAGAGGCAGGTCTATGGTATTGGAAGTATGAGCCGGACAATGATCGTGCTTACTTTGGTGAAAATACAATGCATAGCCTGGGACTGCCTCCGGTCATGGAAAACTTTACCAATGCTTGGCTGACCAATGGAATGGTACTTCCTGAATATCATGACGTTTATCTTAATGCGCTTGAACAGATCAAAAAAGGAGAACAGCAGGCTGTATTTGAAGCACAGATGGTCATCAATCATGAGACGCACTGGGCAGAATTCCACTTTACCAATCTGCCGAAAGCAGAAGGACAGGACCGTATTGCTGTCTGTACCGGACGTTCGATCGATTATGAGAAATCGCTGGCTGCTAAGTATGAGCTTGAGAGACAAAAACCAACATTAGGAGAGAAGAACCTGCTTTTCCATAGCGTTTTTGATCTCGAAACGGATCAAACAAAAGAGTACGGCAGTGCTTTTGCAGAAAGCTCGATAAAAGAAAAATATGCGACGAGAGAAAAGGCTGTCGCTCACGCTGCCGAAAAGATCATTTCCGAAAAAGACAGAAAGAAATTTCTTAGAATAAACAGTACGGAATACCTAAAAGAACAGCTCAGAACGGGCAGAACATCCTTGTCAATGAATTATCGCAGAGAACTTCCGGATGGGCGGATCAGCTGGGTAAAGAATCTTCTTTATCTCGTCGAAGATCCTGACACAAGAAAACCGATTGCTTTTGAATACTGTTATGATATCGATGAGCAGAAGATGCTGGAAGAGGTACTGTCCAACTCGGCCGGAAAGGATTATGAATTCATCTGCAGTGTCGACTTCCAGACAGATAGGATGATCCCATATCACAGTCAGGATCCGAATGATCGCAGAGAGGGATGTTCGTATAAGGGCTCCATAGAATACTATGCAAAGAAGATGGTGCTTCCGGAAGAAAGAGAGCAGTTCTTTGCAAATGCTTCACCTCAGACCATTATGAAGGAAGCAGCAAATGGCAATCCGTATACATATTCGATCAAGGTATCTCTGCCAGATGGCTCCATTGGCGTAAAACGAGTGCGTGCGCTGCCTTATGACGCGGAACATAAGATCTATATTCTGACAAGAACAGATGTAACAGATGTCCTGCGTACAGAGGATATACAGAATGCTAAATTGAAAGAAGCACTTTCTATTGCTCAGCAGGCAAATCATGCAAAATCAAACTTCCTGTCATCAATGTCGCATGATATGCGCACTCCGATGAATGCAATTATTGGCATGTGCAATCTGGCAATGGATGATGAAAAGAACAGGGAGCAGATCCATGAGAGCTTAACGGCTATTCAATCCTCTTCTCAGCTTCTTCTGTCATTGATCAACAATATCCTTGATATGAATCGTATCGAAGCAGGCATGCTGGATCTGAATAATCAGGATTTCTCCTTGACAGAGGAACTGGAACATTCAAGAAGCACCTACCATGCATTGGTCGAACAGAAGCACCAATCATTAAGCATTGCATCAGATATCAGACATGATCATTGCAAAGGAGATGTCAGCCGCATACACAGTGCATTGGATAATATACTGTCCAATGCGATCAAATATACTCCTGATGGCGGCAAGATCACATTTCATATTTCAGAGGAAGCAACTGACAATGATCATATCGGAAGATTTATCTTTGTGATTTCCGATAATGGATATGGCATGGATGAAGAGACACAGAAACATATGTATGAACCTCTTTATCGAGGAAAGTCACCTTCAACGTCTAAAGTTGAAGGAACTGGCTTAGGCTTATCAATAGCCAAAGCAATCGTAGACCTTAAGGGCGGGGTCATCACCTGTCATAGCGAAGAAGGAAAGGGCACCGTGTTCACCATTGAACTGCCGCTTGAATATGCTGAGAATAAAGAAGAAATCGTGAAGGCGACAGAAGAACAGCGGCCATTGAGCTCATATGATCTCTCTCATATTCACATATTGGTATGTGAGGACCATCCTTTGAATCAGAAGGTCATACAGAAGATCCTGGAAAAAGCAAAAGCAGAAGTTACAGTAGCAGATGATGGCAAGATCGGGTCTGATCTTTTCCTGAACAGTCCGGCTGATACTTTCGATTTGATCTTGATGGATATCAGAATGCCGAATATGGATGGCTATGAAGCAGCTCGGATCATCCGTTCTTCTAAGCATCCTAAAGCAAAGACAATTCCGATTGTTGCCATGACCGCCAATGCCTATGCTGAAGATGTCAAGATGAGCCTTTCGGCAGGAATGAATAAGCATCTGGCAAAGCCAATTGAACCGCGAACTGTATATGAGACAGTTCTGCAGTTTGTTCACAAATAAAAAGAAGGAGATATGAAAATGGATCAGATATTAGAGAACATAAAGACAAGAAGAAGCGTTCGTAAGTATACTGAAAAGACAGTCAGGAAAGAAGACATTGATCAGATCATCGAAGCTGGGATCTATGCGCCAAGCGGTATGGGAAGACAGTCTTCGATCGTCATTGCGGTGACCGATCCTGTACTGAGGAATGAATTGTCAAAGATGAATGCCAAAGCAGGAAACATGCCGGAAGGGACAGATCCCTTCTATGGAACCCCTGCAGTATTGGTCGTATTGGCAGATAAGTCATGCCCAACATATATCTATGATGGCAGCCTGACAATGGGAAACATGATGCTGATGGCTCATGAGCTGGGCTTGGGAAGCTGCTGGATCCATCGAGCAAAAGAAGAATTTGAAAGTTCAGAAGGAAAAGAGATCCTAAAAAAACTAGGAATTCATGGTGACTATGAAGGCATAGGACACTGCATACTCGGATATGCAGATGGGGAAGAACCAGAAGCGAAAGAACGGAAACAGGGAAGAATATTCACCGCATCCATATAAAAGAGAACAGCAGATTCATCTTCGATAAGGGCGTATCAGAATACGCTCTGAAGAGAGAACTGCTGTTTTTATAAGCATCAGAAATCAAAAGAATTGTGAAATTCGTGATTAAATGTCAGAAAAGATTTGAATAATCCGTGACATATTTTCAAAATAAGGCTTAACAAAGCGGAATTGAAGACATCTATGCAGTTTGAACGAAAAATATATAAAAGATTGATGCAGTGGAAAAAAGAATCACAGGGAAAATCTGCATTGCTGATTGAAGGCGCAAGGCGGTCCTGATCTTTGATGAGATTCAGATGTTTCCTAAAGCACGTCAGGCAATCAAGTATCTAGTAGCGGATGGCAGATATGATTACATTGAGACTGGATCGCTCATCAGTAAAAAAAAGAATACCAAACGTATCCTGATTCCTTCTGAAGAAGAGAAACTTCAGATGTTCCCGATGGACTTCTCTAAAACACCGCAGTTGCCAAAAAGTATCAGACATCTGCTGCCGTGATAAAGAAGTTCTTCATAGCTCCCAATGCAGTTTGGTTCGCCAACGGGCAACGATAGATGGCGCATCTTTTTTCTTTATAAAAGATCTCATAGACAGGATTCAGACCATTGGTACACGAAATCGAAACAATTTCTTTATGAGGCAGGGATGCAAGCACACTGTTAAGCAATTCATCAGAAAAGCAGGAAATTGTGATGGCAGGAAAGTTGGATACTTTTCCATCAATTGTCATTTCCGGTGTAATGATCTCACGATCATTTTCATTGTATTCATCTAACAGCATGTATTTTCTTTACTTCAATATTTCAGATATCATGTGCCACAGTTCTTCTTTTGTTTCATAGGATTGAATATGAAAGTATGGATCCCCTGTCAGCATTGCGCTCAATTGTACTTCAGAGTGCCGATAAAATATATATACAGGTTTCTGATTCTTTTCGGCATATGCCATTTCATAGCCGACACCTAAAGATGGATGCGTGCATTCTGCAATGACAAGATCGCACTCTCTTAACCATGCCGTATCTTTATCATAGATCGCCTGATCTTTTGAACGCCCATGTTCTAAAGCATTATGATGAATGTCACCGACCTGTTCGGTCAGGACATGATCGGTCTGATCGATCATAGAAATGATCTCATGATAGAAGGCTGTATCCTCCTGCCCACCGCGGATCGAGCCAGCGAAGTAGACTTTCTTGTTCATAGAATTTCTCCTGTTCTGTAGTACTATTGTAGCAGAGGTCATTAAAATGGATGAGCTAAAAGAGAAGACGATAGAAAGCAAATATATGTATCAGGGAAAGATCCTGAAATTAAGAGAAGATAAGGCACAGCTGCCGGATGGAAAGATCTATGACCGAGAAGTTGTCGAACATCCTGGCGGCGTCGGTATTGCCTTGGAAGATGAAGAAGGAAAGTTCTTTTTTGTAACGCAATGGCGCTATGCTCAGGAGACAGTTACTTTGGAGTATCCTGCCGGCAAAAGAGAGGCTGGAGAAGATGACCTGCATACAGCACAGAGAGAGATCATTGAAGAGACGGGCTATGAAGGGACAGACTGGAAATATCTTGGCTTAATCTGTCCGACACCTGCCTATGATACGGAGACTATTGGCATGTATTATGCTAGAAAAGGAAAGTTCATTGGACAGGACTTAGATGAAGATGAAGCAATCAATTTATCTAAATTATCTTTAGATGAAATAACACAGAAGATCGTCAATGGTGAAGTCCATGACAGTAAGACGATCGCGATGACTTTCTTAGTGAAAGAAAAGAAAGAGAGAGGAATATTATGATGAAAAAGATCGAGATCAAAGATCTGCTGAAGTATCAGTTTCCAGAGAACCTGCAGTATAACGAAAAGGGAGATATCTTAGCTTTTCAGGTCGCATACAGCGATGAGAAGAAGAACAGCTATCGAAGAGATGTGCATCTGATCAGGAATGGCAGAGATATCCAATTGACCAGTACACTGAATGCGTCCATCGTACTTTGGCTTGATGATGCACATATAATACTGAGAAGAAATACCGAAGAGACACAGCCGGATACGACGGATCTTTATATCATAGATGTCAATGGCGGTGAAGCAAAGAAATGGATCACGCTTCCTTTCGGCATGAACGAGATGAAGAAAGTATCCAGCAATCGCATGATCGTATCAGCTTCCATTGATCATACAGATCCAGATGCGTATAAAGATACTGAAGAAGAAAAAAAGAAAAAGGCAGACGAAAAGAAGAAAGACGCAGATTATCAGATCGTTGATGAAGTTCCGTATTGGATGAATGGCGCAGGATTCATCAATCATCAGAGAACAGCATTGTTCGACGTGACGGTCGATCCGCTTACGGTCAAGAGAATCACTCCGGCATCTTTTGACGCAGATTCCTTTATTGTGGATGGTACAAAAATCTACTTTACCGGCAATGCCAGAACACGCCGGATGTCCTTATATAACAAACTGTATGCTTACGATACGGTGAAAAAAGAAAAGAAAGTCCTGTATGGAAAGAATGATCGCAGTATAGGAAATCTCTATGTGATGGATGGAAAGCTCTATTGCCAAGAGACAGATATGAAAGCATACGGTGTCAATGAAACGGGTACGCTCGCCGTCTTCCAGCATGGAACATTCCAGGAGATCCGCAAGCCAGAATATTCGCTGTACAGCAGCGCAGCCGGTGATACTTTGCTGGACGCTGGACAGGAAGCAGCAGTCATTGATCATAGAAGGATCACGATCGTCACGATCGAAGACCATAATGAAATTGTTTCCTTGGACGCTGACATGCATGCAGAAAAAATATGCAGTGCACAGGGGATCATCAGCTGTCTTGCTGACAATGGGAAGAAGATCGCCTTTATCAAAGAAGACTGGGATCATTTAGGCGAAGTATATGAGATCGATCTGAAGGGAAAGAACGAAAAGAAGCTGACATGCCTGAATGATGAGAATCTAAAGGGCAGATATATTGCCAGACCGAAGAAGATCAATTATACATCGCAGGCTGAGAAGCTCCATGGCTGGGTCCTGCTGCCGGAAGGATTCAATGCAAAGAAAAAATATCCAGCCGTGCTGGATGTCCATGGCGGACCAAGAGCAGTCTATACGGAAGCCTTCTTCCATGAGATGCAGGTATGGGCAGCGAAAGGATATGTCGTACTGTTCACCAATATCAGAGGATCAGATGGCCGCGGAGATGAATTTGCGGATATCCGGGATCAGTATGGTTCAGTGGATTTCCAGGATCTCATGGATTTCACGGATGCTGTTTTGAAGAAGTATCCGAATATTGATCCAAAGAAGCTCTGTGAAACAGGCGGGTCCTATGGTGGGTTCATGACCAACTGGATCATCGGACATACCGATCGTTTCTGTGCCGCCGCATCGCAGCGGAGCATTGCCAACTGGGTATCTATGAGCTTCATCTCAGATATCGGCCTGTATTTCGGACCGGATCAGTGCGGTGCTTCCGGTTTGTTCGGTGAAAAAAACACAAAGAAGCTTTGGGAACATTCGCCTTTGGCCTATGCGGATAAAGTGAAAACACCGACCCTGTTCATTCACAGTGATGAAGATCATCGCTGCCCGCTTCCTGAAGGCATGCAGATGATGCAGGCATTGGCAGAACGCAATATTGAAACACGCATGGTCATCTTCCATGGTGAGAATCATGAACTGAGCAGGAGCGGAAAACCTCTGCATCGGATCAAGCGTTTAGAAGAAATTACCAATTGGTTTGATGAACATACAAAGTGAGGAAAAAATGAAAATAGGAATAATCGGGGCAATGGATGTAGAAGTATCACATATCAAGGAAAGCATGATGATCAGAAAAGAAGTTAAAATTGCTGGTCAGGTATATTGCGAAGGAACGATTGGCGGGATGGATGCGGTGGTCGTAAAATGCGGTGTAGGCAAAGTCAGAGCAGCGATGAGCGTTCAGGTCCTATGCGATCTGTTCCGCACAGATGCCATCATCAATACAGGCGTCGGCGGATCGCTGAACAATGATCTGAATATCGGGGATATTCTGGTGTCAGAAGATGCCGTCTATCATGACGTGGATGCGACAAACTTTGGCTATGCTTTAGGTGAGGTGCCTTCTTCAGGATGCCTGTATTATAAAGCAAATGAAGAACTGATCAAAAAAGCATTGGAAGCGGTGAAGGCTGCTGCACCGGATGTCAAAGCCATGCCGGGAAGAATTGCTTCAGGAGATTCTTTCATTCATACCAAAGAAAAGAAAGAATGGATCCGCAACAATTTTCAGGCAGACTGCTGTGAAATGGAAGGCTGTGCGATTGCCCAGGCATCCTATCTGAATAATGTTCCGTTCGTTATTATCAGAGCAATCTCTGATAAAGCAGATGAGAGCGTGGCAGAAAGCTATGATCTGTTTGAAAGTAAAGCAGCAGAGCACTGTGCGAAGATCACATCATATATGATCCAGAATATGAAAAAAAGCTGAGATTTCAGCTTTTTTATTCTTTATTAACTAAGTAGATACCGATACACACAAGCATCAGTGCGGCATATAGGTGCCAGCCAAGAGCGGATGGGTCTTCATGCAGGAAGAGTGCAGAAGAGAGAATACCAAAGATCGGATTGGTAAAGCTGAAGACAGATACTTTGGAAACAGGATGATACTTCAATAATAATCCCCACAATGAATACGCTGCTGCACTTAAGAAGCCAAGATAGAATAACAATAGATATGCTGTACTGCTTACGGGTGAAAGCGTACCGCCCATGAAATATCCGATGACAGCCATGAGGAGACCGCCGAAGAAGAACTGCCATCCGCAGATCAATACCGGTGATTCATCTGCAGAATACTTTTTAATCAATACCGTAGCCATACTGGCAGCGATGGTCGAGAAGAGAATAAAGCCCTCCCCATTCCATTGAAAGTCTAGGGTCAGTGTCTGTCCATTCAGATTGATCAGGAGCACACCGAGGAATCCTGGCAGACAGCACAGCAGTTTCTTTGCGGTATTCTTTTCATTATGCAGAAAGATCGCACTTAAGATAATGGTAAAGAAGACCAGGGAAGATTCTATGATGGAAGACTTAACGCCGCTGGCATGTGCCAAGCCGCCATAGAAGAAGAAATACTGCAGTACAGTCTGGAAGAGACTGACCATAAAGATCTTTGAGATGTTCTTTTTATTCGGCA
Organism: Erysipelotrichaceae bacterium; assembly: GCA_012516665.1. Taxonomy (GTDB): domain Bacteria; phylum Bacillota_I; class Bacilli_A; order Erysipelotrichales; family Erysipelotrichaceae; genus Bulleidia. Next base: position 5,408 of record JAAYWN010000065.1, on the reverse strand, counting down.
GAAGGAGCTTCTTTGCAGATAAGGAACCAATGAATAGTGTCAGCAGACCTGCTAAGGTAAAGCGGATGCCGGCAAACAGGATCTGCGAAGCAGTATCCGAAGAGGAGATCTGGAACAGCTGATAGCCGATCTTGATAGCTGGAATTGCGGTTCCCCATAGCAGATTGCAGAACAAAGCAGTGATGACCAGCATAAATGTATTTTGCAGTATCGATTTCTTTTCCATAATAGCCTCAATCATACAGCAGTTGATCCTTTGACACAAAGAAAAAATAATGATCAGACAGCAATCGTTATTATATTTTCCCTATAAGCCAATCCAATGCATTGAGCCTGCGGATACCTGTGATCACCTTGATGATATGTGTGTCTTTATAAGCAATGAGCTTATTGAGATATTCTGTTCTTTGTATCAGCATGATCTGTCTCTTCTTTTATGAAATCAGTATAGCAAAGGTATTGGGAATGCAATTCCAAAACTATTCAATGCTTGCTGCTGACGGCATGCAGCAGATCCAGCAATAAGCGATCGGCAATTGCCTTTGTTTTCCCGTTCTGATCATGATCAGGATTGAATTCCACCAGATCATAAGAAGAGATCTGACCAATGTGCTGCATGAAATAGGCATTGATCTGCTCTGCTTCCTCTATGGTCAGCCCAGCGGCGACCGGTGTAGATACGCCAGGTGCCAAAGCACTGTCGATCGCATCAATATCATAGCTGACATGGATCTTGCCATGATCGCTGCCGGCAATCTGAAAAGCTTTCTGCATGATCTGCTGCATGCCGATCTGGTGGATGTCATGCATGGTAAATACCGTGATCCCTGCTTCCTTAACGTTGACTGCTTCCTGTTCATCAATACTGCGAGCACCGATCACGACAGTTTTCTTCCTGTCATAGCATGTGCCATGGAAAAAAGTACGAAAATCAGCACAGTCGTATCCTGTAATACATGCTAAAGGGAAACCATGGACATTGCCGGTGATCGTTGATTCTGGAGTGTTGTAGTCCGTATGGGCATCGATCCAAATGATCCCAAGGTCATTGTTCTCTTCCTTGGCGGCCAAGGCACTGCCAATGGCTGCAGCGTGGTCTCCGCCAACGGTCAAAGGAAATCTGTTTTCTTGGATCCCCTTTCTGATCTCATGATAAAGCTGTTCGTTGAAATGATTGATCGCTGCTTCGTTCTTTCGATGATCCAGTGGATCAGTGCTTTTTATACATGATAGTGATGAATATACCATACGGCATTCTGCACCGGCATTCGCGGCCGTCTCGGCCAAGGCTTCCGCACCTCGGCGTGCTCCGTCAATATGACAGCCAAGATCTGTGCAGGCTCCAAAAACAATTGCTTTCATTCTTTCCCTCCAAATGGCAATGAAATACAAGTGTCAATTCGCTTCTTTTCTCATCATAGCAGAAAGAAAATGCTGTGGAATAAAGAGAGTATGCCAAATAGTCATATACATGAGATTGTATAGGTATATAATGGTTCCTGCAGATCAGTGCTCTGCCGAGAGTAGCAGCTACCTCTCGTTAACTAAAATAAGGAGATGATTTTAAATGAGCACAAGAACATTTTCAAAAGTCGCAATGATCGCGGCTATCTACACCGTTTTAACGCTATGTCTGGCACCAATTTCGTTTGGAAACTTTCAGATCCGGATCTCGGAAGCATTGACCATGCTGCCATTGATCTATCAGCCAAGTATTATCGGCGTTGCTTTAGGATGTTTCCTGAGCAATTTGATCGGCGCAATGATGGGACTGAATCCAACTGGGCTGATGGATGCCGTCATTGGAACAATGGCTACCTTAGGGGCTGCTTACTGTACATGGAAACTGAAAGATCTTCAGGTCCAGAAAGTGCCATTGGCTGCAATGGCAATGCCGGTCGTATGGAACTTCGTATTTGTCGGTGCTGAATTGGGATATCTGATGATGCCGGAGAATGTATTGCTTGGTACCGTCATTTTCGGAGGAGAAGTAGCGGTAGGAGAGATTGCTGCTGTCATCTTTGGCTTCTTCCTGAACAAGATATTTATAAGGACTAAGATATTCGAGAAGTAAGAACAGGAAAGATCCTGTTTTTTTATTGACGAATGAATTGCTTGTATTATACTGAATAATACAAAAAGAGGGAGAGAGAATGATCCTGAAATTTGATTTTGCCAGCAAAGTGCCGCTGTATCTGCAGCTGCGCAATCAGATCGTGATCGGTATTGCTGAAGGCAAACTGGGCCCCGGAGAAAAACTGCCTACGGTCAGAGCTTTGGCTGATGAATCCGGCATCAATTCGATGACGGTCTCCAAGGCATATCAGTTGCTGAAACAGGAAAACTATATCGTGACAGACCGGCGCGGAGGTACTGCTGTTGCCAGCCAAACACCGAAAAAAGTAGATGCCGGGACGATCCGTGCGCTGCGCCTGCATATTTCTGAACTATGTATCTCCGGCATGAGCGAAGATGAAGTGTTGGACCTCTGTGCAAAACTTTACGAAGAAGGTGATCACAAATGACAATGAATATCATTATTTGGCTGTGTACTTGCTGGATGCCGATCATTATCTGTATCAGCCTGATAAATGAAACGAAATTCAAAAAGAATATTACGGTCGGCGTTACTCTTCCTTATGAAGCAAGGGAAGATGTCGATGTTCTGAGGATCCTGAAACGATATCGCAGAGGAGTAGAAGGTGTATGTGCAATGCTGTTCGTGCTTTCTCTTCTGTGCTTCTGCTTCGGAAGTGAAAAAGCGATGCTGATCACGGTATGGATGATATGGATCGACCTAACGGTCATTCTGCCATATGTTCCATATGCCATCGCGAATATAAAACTGAAAGAGATCAAAGCGAAGAAGGGCTGGAAACGAGCAGACACAGAGAGAACAGAAACAGTGAATCTGTCGGCAATGCCTTCTTATTCATGGATCTCACCATGGATCTTTGCGCCAGCAGGGCTGATCTGTCTGCTATTGATCTTCTTTGATCCAAGCATGTTCTTTATGTATCTGATATTTGCTGGCTGCTGTGCATATTTCTGGTTCAGCTATCGCTACCTGTATCGAAATAAAGCAGAAATGGTCGATGAAAATACTGATCTGACGATAGTGCTGAGCAATATCCGCAGATACAACTGGGGCAAGACATGGATCTTATGCAGCTATGCGATGTCTGTCTATGCTGCTATTATGTGCTTCTTTGCGTCCTATCCAGTCGTCAGTATGATCATGCTTGCTGCTGTAACGGCGATCCTTTGCGTATGCACATATCGGATTGAATTCAAGACGCGCCATCTGCAGGAAAAACTGACCGAAGATTCTGGCCGGAAGTGGTATGCCGATGAAGATGATCATTGGATCTTTGGCATCTTCTATAACAATCCTGATGACTCCCGGCTGGTGATCAATCAGCGTATCGGGATCAATTCGACCGTCAATTTAGCCAAGCCGCTTGGTCGGATCATGTATGGATTGATGGCACTGCTGCTGGCTGCTCTGCCATTCATGGGCATTTGGCTGGATTCCATCGGCACGCAGGATATTTCTATGCAGCTCACGGAGCCACAGCTGACGGTAAGATCGGGATCCACGGTCTACCGCATTGAAACGGATGAGATCAAAGAAGCCGTGTTAATGGATGCACTTCCAACCAATCTTCATCGCAGGATGGGCACCGGCATGGATCGCTATCTGGAAGGAAAATTCACGGCTGATGAAATCGACAATGTCACCGTATTGTTAGATCCAGAGGTCTCTCCATATCTGCTGATCCAGATGGAAAATGAACAGTATTATCTCTTCGGCACAAGAGATGGCGAAGAAGTAAAAACAGTATATGCTATGCTGAAAAAATAACTGTGGCCGGCACCGTCTGGGACCATATGAAATACTTTCCAATATGAAAGGGAAAAGAATATGTTAGAAATCAATAATCTCCACAAGTCTTTTGACAAAAAAGAAATTCTTCATGGTGTATCGCTGAATGTAAAAGATGGTGAGATCTTCGGCTTTATTGGGCAGAACGGAGCCGGCAAGACAACGACGATCAAGAGTGCTGTCGGCATTCTTGACTTTGAAGAGGGAACGATCTTGATCAATGGGATCAATGTCAAAGAACATCCTTTAGAAGCAAAGAAAATAACGGCTTATCTGCCGGATAACCCAGATCTGTATGAAAATCTGAGCGGTATTCAGTATCTGAATTTTATTGCGGATGTCTTTGAAATATCTTCGGAACAAAGAGAAGCTCGGATCAGTGAATACGGCAAAGAACTTGGCATCTATGATAACCTTGGCGATCAGATCAAGTCTCTGTCGCATGGCATGAAGCAGAAGGTCGCTATTGTGTCGGCATTCATGCATGATCCTAAACTGCTTGTTCTGGATGAACCGTTTGTTGGCTTGGATCCAATTGCATCCCATACAATGAAGGAAAAATTAAGACAGCTGTGCGATAAGGGTGGCTCGGTATTCTTCTCTTCGCATGTGTTGGAGGTGGTCGAGAATCTCTGCGATGAAATTGCTATTCTGAAATCTGGTTCTGTGATCCTGAATGGCAAGACGGCCGATCTCTTGGCGCAGTCAGGCACATCATTGGAAGAGCTCTTCCTGGAGCGTGCAGAATGAATCACTATTGGCTGATCACAAAAGTACAGCTGATGAATATCTTCAAGCAGTCCAATCGGAAGAATAGTCTGCTGCACTTAGGAAGCTATACGATCGGTGTTCTTGTAATGGCTGGACTTGGCATCTATTACTCCACGATGCTGTTCTCTTCCATGGAACCGGAAGCGTACAGTACAGTGCCGATGCTCATGGCATATGTGGCAACAGTGCTGATCTTTGTCATGGGGACTTCTTCTTCCCGCGGGATGCTGTTCGGCTTCAAAGATCTGGATCTGCTGAAAGCAATGCCGTTCACAGATAAAGAGATTGTATTCTCAAAGCTGGCTGTATTTACTTTGACCGAATTTGCATATGCAGGTGCTTTCTTTATACCGGTCATCATTATTTTCGGCATCAAAGCAGGCATGGGCACTCTGTTCTATCTGCTGGCACTTTGGGGCTTTGTTTTCCTTCCTTTCATTCCAGTAGCACTGTCTTCTTTGATCGGCATGGGGATGGAACGGCTCAGTGCTGGAAAAAAGCATTCTGATCTGATTCGGAATGTCACTGCCGTCCTGCTGTTCTTGGCCATCTATGCCGGATCCATGTATATGAGCTTTCAAAGCAAAGAATTGACGGATCTCGGGAATATCAATTCATTTTTGGGTAGTGTACTGCTTCCGGCCAAGTGGTATATGGAGGGAGCACTGAAAGGGCAGATCCTGCCGGTGCTTGGCTTTGCGGCATTGTCAGCTGCTGTCTATGTACTGTTTGTATATTTCTATGCAAAATC
>JAAYWN010000064.1 GCA_012516665.1 Erysipelotrichaceae bacterium | reverse complement strand
GCCAAAGTTTTGTCGATAGATACAGATCTTCTCTGTTCTTCTCAGATCTTCTGACTGCTCGGCCAACCGCTTTTTCATTCATATATGCATTGGCTGTATCGATCAATGTGTATCCATCTGCAATTGCCTGAAGCACAGCTTCTTCAGCATCTTTCGGCTGTAGCATAAACGTTCCGATGCCAAGCTGCGGTATTTCATGACCATCATTCAGTTTCATATATTTGTATCTCCTTCTGTCTTCAGTATAGAGGCAATCCATAGGGTGTCTAATGCCGATTCTGTATCTTTTCTATGCGTGCGGCGTATACTTAAAACAGAGGTGAAAGTATGATTGAGATCTATCTGCTCGAACAATTATCCGCTTTCCAACAATATGGGACGCTCTCTTCCGCTGCGGAACATCTGCACCTAACACAGCCATCTTTGACACGTTCTATGAAGAAACTTGAAGAACAGATCGGTGTTTCTTTATTTGACCGTGAAAAGGGAAGGCTTCATCTGAATGAGACGGGACTTCTGGCTGCACGGTATGCCAAAGAGATCCTGCAGAAAGAAGAGAATATGATCTTTTCTCTGCAGCAGAGCGCCAAAAATCTGCATCATATATCGATCGGCAGCTGTGCCCCGGGACCTTTGATTATCTTGAAGAAAGAAGCCTTTGATGCCTTCCATGACGTTACTGTCTGTGCAGAGATGCAGAAAGAAGACCTGCTGAAAGAGCGCTTAAAAAAAGAAGAAGATCAATTGATCATCCTCTCTAAGCCCATCGCAGATGACGATATTGGCTGCATACAGTGGCTCCATGAAAAACTGTATCTATCGGTCAGTCCTATGCATCCGGCATCTTCCTATTCCTCGATCACCTTCCGGCAGATGGATGGACAGAATTTTGTCATGCTTGCAGATGTTGGCATCTGGAATGAAGTAGCCGTCAAAATGATGCCGCATGCGCATTTTCTAAAACAGGAAAGCCTGGAAGATGTCAGTACGATCATTCACAATTCTGAACTGCCGTCCTTTGCCAGCAGCATTACCATTCATGAAATTCCAAGCCGCAGAGAGCGGATAAATATTCCTTTCACTGATCCGGAAGCTTCTATTGTCTTCTATATTGCATATCTGAAAAAAAATGCCGAGAAGCTTTCTGCCCTTCTCAGCATTCTGAAACAGAAATAGATCTACTTTGTATTTTTAGTGATCAAAGAAGTTACTTCTTTGACAAAGTCATCTTCACCGATACAGTAGCCCAGCACATGATCAGCATCGATCGAAGTGCGATTCTTAACAAGCTCATACTGTGCCGGCAGATATTGGCTCCATGTATTTTCCAATTCTTTCAGACGCTGATCCAGACCTTTCTGGATCTTTTCTTTCTGACTGTCATTCTCATACTGGAAAAGCATGACTTCGGTCGCCGTAACATTCATCAGCGGCATATAGCAGGCCGCGTCCGAATAGTCCCCAGCATCAATGCTCAAGAAATCCTTGATGTTGTCCTGGCTCATTTCCATCATTGCCGGTGCGTCCTGGATCGCAGCAATACCAGTGCTGACGCTCTTCAGGTCGACTTTCTTACTGCCGGACGATGAACATCCAAGCAGTGTACAGGTGCATAGCAGTGCAAGCAGCTTTTTCATTGTTTGTGTACCTCTCCTGCTCAGATACTACCATAGTCCACAAGACGGCGTCAAAAAACGCCCCTTTCTATATTTATAGAAGAGGACGTTCCTAGTTATGCTTTTGGTGAAGCAGTATTCTTTTTCTTCTGCATCTTTGCAATCTGCGCAGTGAACCACGGTGTCAGGAAAGAAGTAACAATGACACTGGCAGCGATCTGTGCCGTCGCAATCGGACAGATAGCAGCATACTTTGGATCAACATCCGCTAAGGCCTGAGGGTTGGCAACGGCAGATGCAGCGGTAGAAGAGATAGCGGCGGCTGCGATGCCATCATGACAGAGCAGTTTTTCCATCAGGACAGTCACAGAGCCGATGACAAGTGTCGTAATGACGCCCAGCAGAATGCCGGAGACACCGCCTTCAAACAGCTGTGCAATGCTCATATTTGCGCCTAAGGCAAAGCCGACAACAATGATCGATGGTGTAACACCTGCACTTAAGATCTTCTTCAATGCAGGGGACAGGGCACCAATGACCATGCCGAGGACCAGAGGCAGAATGGAACCGATGATAGCACCGAGAGAAACACTGGCCAAGCCAGCCGAGCTCAGGGCGATCATGGTCACCGTTGGGCCGACGCTCAATGAGGTAATGCCGACGGCTCCTTTATCCGAATCATCTCCCATCGTTGCAACGATGCCGGAATACAGTGCATTGTTGGCAACCGAGATGCCGCCGATGACAGCTAAGGAACTTAAGCCTAAGAAGCTGTCGTGGAAGAGGAAAGCAATAGCAAAGCCAAGAAGAATAGACAGAGCGATCTTCGTAACAATGATGACACCGCCCTTCTTGAAGGCCTGACCAGCCGAATGAATATTCATGCTGGCGCCCAAGAAGAACAGGAAGATTCCTACAAGAGCTCCTGTGCCATGTACAACAGATGTCCAGAAACTGCCGATCTGCAGAAAAGAAGGTACGATCGAATTCAGCAGGACACCGATGATCATTGGGACAACAATTGTGTCCCCAGGAAATCGTTTATAATGGATTTTCTGCATACTTAATCCATTACAATGCCGCCGTCGCAGTCACCGATCTCGCCGTTGACGAAGCTGGCTGCTTCCGAAGCAAAGAAGAGGATCATCTGTGCTGGCTCATATGGTTCAGCTGGTCTTCCCAGTGGGATCATAGCAATGACCTTGGCATTCTTTTCAGCATCTTCAGCCAATGACTTTGTCATTGGGGTATGTGTGAAGGATGGGCATACTGCGTTGCAGTTGATATGATACTTGCCACCTTCCTTAGCAATTGCCTTGGTCAGTCCATTGACACCAGCCTTGCTTGATGCATAAGCAGCTGTGCCAAGCAGTCCGCCGCCAATCTTGCCGGCAACACTGGATACATTGACAATTCTGCCGCCGCCCATCTTGATGAAGTAAGGGTAGATCGCATTGCACATTGTATATGTGCCGGTCAGATTGATGCGGATGACCTTTTCCCATTCAGCGTCGTCGATATCTTCAAACTTCTTTGTGGAAATGATACCGGCAACATTGACCAGAACATCAACTCTGGCAAAATCTGCCAGGACCTGTGCCATTGTTGAACGGATGCTCTCATGATCGCCAAGATTGATCTTATAGAAGCTGCAGTTGCCAAGTTCAGCAGCAGTAGCCTTTCCCTTTTCTTCATTCAGATCCAAAATGACTGCGTGTCCGCCGCCATTGACGACTCCCTTAGCTACTTCTCTGCCAATTCCCTGGGCAGCTCCTGTAATGACAACTGTCTTTCCTTTAAAATCCCAAACCTGCATAGTACTTTCTCCTCCTTGTGCATTAAGCACTAATCTTCACTAAACCGTGCATGACTAAAAGAACTTCGAATCCCCTTTATTCATGGCGTTTATGATTACACTTGAAGTATAAAATAATTTGTGATTTATTGAACTAGTTATGCTGTATAATAAAACCATAGTTTTTTATGCATTATGCACAAAGAGGCAGATATGAAAAAAGAAGAACTGATCAGTTTTGTATTGGATAACGATGATTTAGACCCTATTACTTCCGCCTGTGCGGAATATCTTTCCTGTCCTTTAGTTGTGATTGCAAAGTCCCTGGCCATCATTTCTTATTCGAGCAGTCTGATCATTCCTGATTTTCCTTGGCAGAATGCGGTAAAGAGAGGCTATATCACATTGGAATTCGGCACAGCTCTGAACAACTGGGAATACCTCCGTGATCAGAACAGCCCCATGGACTGCATTACCGTAAATCAGATTTCACAGTACAGAAGACGTTTCTATAAACTGACCTATCACGGACGCTTTGTCGGCTATCTGAATATCGGAGAACTGAAGCGCAGTCTCGACAGCATCAAAGCAGAAGATATCAATCTTGTCCGCAGCATCATTGCCAAAGAAGTATCCATGCGCCGAAAGTTCATCAAATCAACCGGCACAGAAGAAGAGGTACTGATCTCCCTGATCAATTATGAATATGTTGATCGTCTGCACTATTTGGAAATGGTCAAAGGAACATCCTTTGCCAAGGAAAATGACTATCGCATTGCCTGTATCAATATTCATCACCAGGGCTCCTACAATGCAGGTGAAGATACCTTAAAAGAAAAGCTGCAGGAGTTCTTTCCCGGCAGCTGTATTGTTGTCTTTGACGAGATCATGACGATTGCCTTCACCCAGGCAGATTCAATTCTTGAGGATGAGCAGAAAATGAAAAAGCTGACAGATTTTCTGACCAAAGTCCGTATGCCTTTGGCATACTCTGAGATCTTCCACGATATGTTCCAGGCGCCTGCATATAAAGCACAGGCAATGTTTGCCTTGGAGCACCGGCCGGATCAGAGGATCATCATTGATTATGGAGAAGTGCAGCTGCTGGATCTGCTCTATCAGGTAGATAGAAATAAGCTGGCAAATTACTGTTGTCCTGAGATCATTGCCGTGCATCAGTATGATGAAGAGCATCACAGTGAATACTTAAAAACGATCCGTGCCTTCATTGCCGAAGGCGGTTCCAGCAAGATGACTGCATCTGCTCTCAATGTGCATCGCAATACCCTGCACTATCGCTTAGAGCAGATCGAGCATCTTTTCCAGATTGATCTTTCGTACACAAAAATGTGGACACAGTATCAGATCTCCTGCGACATCATGCATATCCTGAATCATTGATCTGCTTCATTTCAAATGACTGTCAATATAATCCATATACGGTCTTTTCATCACATCGCTCTGATGTTCCAGATACCATGCATAACAAGCCTGCATACCAAGCGATAAAGGCACCGTATCAGACATGATCTCTTCCTGCTTTGATACATCCAGACAGTATTCATAATTGTAAAAGCTGAAATAATTCCGCTGCTCTATCTCCTGCGATACCTGCACAAATTCTGCTTTTCTGCCTGCCGCCTGATAGCATAATTCTGCCCAATCTCTGATGGAAATTGTTTCGCGATTGCCGACATTGAAAATATGCTGCACCGGTCTCTTTTCCAAAAGAAGATCGATGAAACGGCACAGGTCCTGCACATGAAAGAATTGCAGTTTCATTTCTCCCTTTCCCGGCAGATAGAACTTTCGGTCTGCCATGGCACAGTCAAAAACAAAAGCTTCCCGATAGACATTGTTCATCGGTCCATACAGATAGGGCGGCCGAAGGATATACGCATTGGGATCTGCTTTCAGCAGTGCTTCTTCAGCCTCGATCTTATCAGTGCCATACGTTCCCCAATATCGATTGCTGCCAAGCGGTGCATCTTCAGCAAAAGGCTGCGCTGTATTTTCAGGATACACGGCACTGGAACTGATCAGGACATACTCTTCATAGCTCCCAATGCCTGCAGAAGCTGCTGTACATCCTGAGCACAATATGCCGTGTCAATAACGGCATCGAAATGATATGCCCGCAGGGCATCGCCTAAAGCATGCCGATCCGCCTGGATCAGATCTGTACCTGCCGGCTGTTCTCTCGTATTTCGATTCAGTACAGATACATGCCAATCTTTCTCAGCAAAATATGAGGCAATTGCACGGCTGACAAATACCGTTCCGCCGGTAACAAGCATATTCTTCATGCGCATCCTTCTTTCATCAGATCTATGATCGATCATGCATGTATATGAATATTTTATTTTGCAAACTGATACTGATATAAGTGCCAGTAAATGCCCTTCTGTTCCAGCAGCTGCTGGCTTGTTCCTCTTTCCTGGATTCCCTGCGAAGTCAGGACAGCGATCTCATTTGCGTTTCTGATTGTCGACAGACGATGGGCAACGACCAAGACCGTTCTCCCTTCAGAAAGTTCATCCAAGCTTGTCTGGATCTGCATTTCTGTTGCATTGTCCAGAGCGCTGGTCGCTTCATCCAAGATCAGGATCTGCGGATTCTTCAGGAACACTCTGGCAATGGAGATCCGCTGTCTCTGTCCACCGGACAGCCGCAGCCCTCTTTCGCCAACATTCGTTTCATAGCCATTGGGAAGAGAAACAATATAATCATGGATCTTTGCTTTCTTCGCGGCCAAAATAACATCATTCATGCCAGCATGGTCGGTGCCATAGGCAATATTTTCGGCAATGGTCCCATTGAAGAGGAAGACATCCTGAGCAACGATACCGATATTGCGGCGCAGGGATTCACGCGTCATCGTACGGATATCTCTGCCATCAATCGTAATCGATCCGCCGTCAATCTCATAGAAGCGCGGGATCAGATTGCATATGGTCGATTTTCCGCCGCCGGAAGGGCCGACCAGAGCGACCGTCTCACCTTTCTTAATATGCAGATCCAGATGGCTGATGACCTGTTCTTTTTCATCATCCTCATCTTCGCCTTTTTCACCATAATGGAAGGAAACATCATTGAAGGCAATATCTCCTGCTAAGCATCCCGCATCCGATGCGCCATCATCATCCTGCTCGCCGGGAACATGCATCAGTTCATTGAAACGTTTATAACCGGTAGCACCCTGAACGATCTGTTCAAACGTATCCACCAGTTTCTTGATCGGTGTTAAGAACATCGATATATATAGAAGATAGGCTACAAAGTCACCTGAGTTGATCTTTCCCTGAAAGAAGAACATTCCCCCGACAATGATGACAACAACATACATCAGGTCGGTAAAGAAGATCATTCCGGAGTTGAAGAGAGCCAGATACTTATATGCTTTTGAAGCTGATGCCTGATACTCGCCGTTGGCATGATTGAATTTCTTCAGTTCTTTATCAATGCCCGAATAAGCTTTCGTCACGCGAATGCCGGCAACAGATGTTTCAACATCTGCATTGATCTCCCCGATCTTGATGCGATTCATTTCAAAAGCATGGAGCTGTCTGCCGCGGATAAGCATCACGAACAGAACAGCCAAAGGCAGTGTGCAGTAGACAATGATCGTCAGTTCCGCATTGATCCTGGCCAGCAGGATTGCCGACAGCACCAGCATGACGGCACTGGTAAAGATGTTCTCCGGTCCATGATGTGCCATTTCAGATATTTCCTGCAGATCATTGGTGATCCGCGACATAATAGCACCTGTCTTATGCGTATCAAAATAAGATACCGGAAGTGTTTCAATATGCGCAAACAGATCCCGTCGCATATCTGCCTGCAGACGGATACCGAAGATATGTCCCCAGTAATTGATGATCAGATTCAAGCCTAGTTTCACCAGATAGATGGCCGCTAAGGCAATGCAGATACGGACCATCATCTGCCAATTCTGATCCGGTACATATGTATTGATCATCTGCCGCACCATCATCGGCATGAATTCATCTGCCACACCGACCAGCAAGGCACAGAACAGATCAAGAAAGAATAATCCTCGATGCGGGCGAATATATTTTGCAAATCCTTTTAACATGTTTATCCCCTTTAATAATGACGACATTATAGCAGGTATCCGGCATTTATACGAAAAAACGGCTGCGGATATCAGCCGTCATCATTGCATTTTATTTGGATCCAACACTGTTAGCTGCTGCTTTTTCCTTTTTATCAGGCACCGCCTGCAGCAGTGCTTCCTGCAATGCATGATAATTCCAGCACCGTGTTTCTATATGCTGCCCATATTGTCCCATTGTTTCAATAGACAGCGTGCTCATCGTAGCCCAAGAACGCTTCAGCTTCCATTTTCCAATAGATGCATAATCGATCTTCCAGCATAGATCTTCATCATCGAGCGCATGGATCAGCATAAATGTTTTATAAAAGGAAAACTGTTTATTATTTTTCCCAAAAGCAAATGAAAACATCATGAGCACAAGCAGGATCCAGCCGACGTATTTCAATGCATTCAAGGAAATCATCAGTATTGCAACACACACAATAATGACCATCGATGATGTCGGCCGCGATGTTATGACTGTGAAAGGTGTCTCTGAAGTTTTAATATCAGAAAATTTTCTTTGCATTGTCCCTGTTTTCTGTGCTCTGTTTTCAGTATTCCTGTTATTTTTATCGCTCATTTTTTACCTCTATGAAAAATATTATCATTCTTTCATTTGACTTTGTAAATACATTATGAATATTTCTGAAAATTATTCAATTCAGATACTGCTGACGCTATACTTATCTCGCTGTAAGTTTTTTTTCAAAGAAAATGGCGGCATGTATGCACGCATGATACCATGTTCGTCCTTTTTCCTTTTGCAAACAGCTTATTCAGCAATTGGATTGGTT
>JAAYWN010000063.1 GCA_012516665.1 Erysipelotrichaceae bacterium | reverse complement strand
AGATGCATTTTCGTGCATCTTCATTAGACTCATCAAATTTTAGTTATAACTTTCGGAAAAGTTAACGATGCACGCATGATACCATGTTCGTCCTTTTTCCTTTTGCAAACAGCTTATTCAGCAATTGGATTGGTTATTTATTATTGTAAATATCGTTTAAACAAACCAATTCAGCACTCAGGGACTAAGAAAGCTTCTGAGTGTTTGTAGACAGCGGACAGTTTCAGAAAATTGAGCAGTACATCTGAAGCAGTCCATAGCTGATACACCATTGGAAAGAAGGGATAGAAATAATGGAGTATCTAAAGCTTTTAGGAATCTTAGTAGTTATTGTTGGTTTTGCACTCAAGATTGATAACATTCTGATCATTGTTATCGCATCCATCGTTACAGCAATTGTCGGCGGCATCGGCCCTGTTGCTCTTCTGCAGACAGTTGGATCTACCTTCGTAGCAAATCGCAGCATGCTGATCTTTGTAGTTGTCATGCTTGCAACCGGAACTTTGGAACGGAATGGTCTGAAGCAGGCATCCGCTGCTTTGATCTCCAAGATCAAGGGAGCGACACCAGGTGCAATTGTCAATGCATATGGTGTTCTGCGTGCCTTCTTCGGCGCATTCAATGTCGGTCTTGGCGGTGTTGCAGGATTTGTACGTCCTGTCGTGATTCCAATGTGTGAAGGTGCCATCACTTCTAAAGGACTTACACCGGATCCAGAACATATGGAATCGGTCAAAGGCATGGCAGCTGGTATTGAAAATATCACATGGTTCTTCTCTCAGGTACTTGTTGTCGGCGGCTCCGGTGCTCTGCTGGTCCAGGGAACACTCGCTGATCTCGGCTATACATCTGATCTTGTTCAGTTAGCTGGCTATGAAGTGCCTGTCTGCATCGCTGCGGTCGTTGTCACCTTAGTTTATTACACACTTCTTGACCGCCATGATATGAAGAAATACTGTGGAAAGGAAGGCAAATAATATGTTTTTCATGAATTCTGAAATTACCTTCGGCAATAAAATGCTGGAACTGCTTTATATTATTATCGGTCTGATCTGTATTTATGCCGGTGTAAAGAATCTCAAAGACAAAGACAATCCGAACCGCATCGGTACCTTTGTATTCTGGACGGCTCTTGGTGCCGCAACTGCTCTTGGGAAATATCTTCCTTCGGCAGCTGAAGGCGTTGTCATTGTCATCTGTATCATTCCAGCTCTGCTCAAGAAAGTTACTCCAGGCAGAGAGAACGCTCCTTCAAAAGAAGAAACACAGCAGAATTTTGATAAGATCGGAATGAAGCTCTTCATCCCGGCACTTGCCATGGGAATATTTGCTTTGATCTTCGGACTTGCTAAGCCATTCGGCATGAGTGCTCTTGTCGGTACTGGCTTCGGTGTTCTAGTCGCTATTGTCCTATTGATGATCTGGAACAAGAAGAATACACCAAAGGTCTTCTTAGATGACTCTGAGCGATTCTTATCAATCGTCGGTCCTCTTTCCCTGCTTCCGACTCTGTTAGCAATCTTAGGTTCCATCTTTACATCTGCTGGTGTCGGGACCGTCATTGCCTCCATCGTATCCAATGTCATTCCGCAGGGCAATGTCGTAATTGGCATCATTGTATTTGCTCTAGGCATGATGCTGTTCACAATGATCATGGGAAATGCTTTTGCTGCCATCACGGTCATGACCGTTGGCATCGGTGCACCGTTTGTACTGCAGTATGTTAAAAATCCAGCAATGATCGGCATGCTTGCATTGACGTGCGGATACTGCGGCACTCTTCTGACCCCAATGGCTGCAAATTTCAACATTGTTCCAGTTGCGATCCTGGAAATGAAGGATCGTTCCGGTGTCATCAAGAAACAGGTTATTCCTGCATTGATCATGATTGTATTCCAGATTGTTTGGATGATCCTGCATGCTTAAAAAATAGATGATTCTTCAGCAGAAAGAGGAGCCCGCATTGTTATAGATCAGTGGATCCAACTGAAGGCTGGCGAACATTTATGTATTGTTACAAGTCAGATGCATCAGGCAGAAGCAGAATTGCTTAAAAAGATAGCTGATAAACGCAGTGATTCTGTCTCGATCATGCAGGTATCTCAGGAAGGGATCCATGTTGGAGATTGGTTTGACAGTCATCCCAATGTATTTGATGATGACGATGTCATCATCGGTGCCTCAGACTATTCCATTGTTACGACCCGTGCATGCGACAGAGCATTGAAGAAGGGAAAGAAATTTCTTTCTCTTCCTCTTTCTACCAATAACGGTCAGTCGATGCTTGGGTTTGATTTCATGACGATGGATCCTGACATCAGTCGGATCAAAGCTGAAATTCTGATCCAGTATATCCGCAATGCAAAAACAGTGCATATTCAGACAGATCGCGGAACCGATCTTCAGTTTGGCATGAAAGGCCGAAAGCCCGGTTTCTTTAATGGAACATTTCGTGACAATCACAGCTATTCCAGTGCAAGCATTGAAGTCTATATTCCAATTGAAGAAACAAAGACCGAAGGAACTCTGATGCTGGATGGTTCTTATGGCTATCTTGGCAAAGTCAAAAAACCTTTCCATGTATCCTTTGAAAAGGGAAAGATCGTATCTATTGAAAAGTGTCCAGCCGGAAATATCCTCAGTGATTATCTTGCAGGATATCATGATGATCGCATGTATTACGGCGGAGAGCTTGGATTGGGGCTGAAATGAATTACCCCGGGGCAGAGCCCTCAAACGTCTACCAGACGTTTGCCTTCACGCTTGTGCGTGAAGCGGTGTATCTCCTCTCTGTCGGCTATATTTTTATATATAGCTGTTGATACGAATCTTGTGTACCCTGCTGTT
>JAAYWN010000062.1 GCA_012516665.1 Erysipelotrichaceae bacterium | reverse complement strand
CATATGCGCCTCCATATTAGTTATAATATAACTATATTATGGACCATTCATGAAGGCTTTCAAGTACCAAAAAGATGCATTTTCGTGCATCTTCATTAGACTCATCAAATTTTAGTTATAACTTTCGGAAAAGTTAACGCTGTATTTTATTTATGCTTTATGCTCTTTTCAGATTCCAGAACTGCTCCGGTGCCAGCATCGGCTGCACCAATTCATAATGATCTCGGCACCAATCAAATCTTGCCACACCGCCAGTCGGTACCGCCTGTATGCCTTTTTTCCTTGCCTCATCATACAGCTCATCGCGTTTGATATGGAACAGATTCTGCATCAGGCAGCAGTAGTAGCTGCCATGCGATACCAATAAGATCGTATCTCCATCCTTGGCTTGGGCAATCATATGCTTCAGGGCGGAATGGATCCTATTGTCCACTTCTTCAATTGTTTCTCCGCCGACATCTTTCCAGCCTTTTTCAATATGCCTCTGATGGATCTCATCTTTCCAGTCATTGGTCACCATGCCTTCAAAATCACCGAAGTTCACTTCTCTGAGAGCATCGTATTTTTTTGCTTTCAGCTCATAATGCTTGGTCATGACCATTTCTGTACTGCGCCATGCACGTCCAAGATCCGACGTATAAACAGCCGCAAAGGGAATATCCGCCAAAGCATCTGTTGCGACCTCGATCTCATGCCTGCCCTTTTCGGTCAGCGGACTGTCGCTGACGCCCTGCATGCGGCTCCACACATTGAACAGCGTTTCTCCATGGCACATATAATAAAAGTGGATCGTCTTTTCGATATGCGGCAGATGATAGCGGTCTGCTTCGACCGGCAGTGTATGCAGCTGGTATTTGCCATCGCTGTATGCAAAAGTCATGATGCTCGCAATCGGAATGCCATTGCGGCGCTCCTTGGCTCTTTCTTCATCCAGTTTTTTAAAATCTACGCCGAGAATATGATGCATAAAATATCTTTCATATGTCCCATGTCCCACGATCAGTACACGGTCACCATCGCGGCAGGTACGCAGGATAATGCCAAAAGCCAGATCGATCCTTTTTTGGATCTCATCCAAGCTCTCCCCGCCGAAAGAAGAAAAGTCTGCCTGTTCGTAGCAATTGCGGATCTCATCGGTATGCGAAGTAAAGCGTGAGCCTTCCACTCTGCCGAAATCCATTTCATGAAGATCATCGAGGACCTCCATTTCCTGATGGCGTCCTTTCATAAGAAAGGCTGCCGTTTCTTTTGCGCGTCCGCTCGGTGATACAAAAATACGGTCAAAAGGCTGATCTTCCAATGCTTTGGCTGTTTTTTCAGCCTGTGCAATGCCGGCCTTTGTCAATGGTGAATCGCATACTCCCTGCACTCTTCCCTTTTGGTTGAACAATGTTTCGCCATGTCTTATATACCAGAATTGTATTGTCATGCTTTCCCTCCAGATAACATAAACACATCTGTCTATATTATAGCAATTAATGTCTGGTTTTGTCTGTGCAGCATTCACAGAAACGGGCTGAAAAAGAGGGCTTTTCATGACATGCATACAAATGCGACTGATCGCCGATCTGCAATGCGCGGAAAACGGCTGTTCCTTCTTTTCTTTCTTCACTGCTGACGACCGTTACGCTCGCCGGTGCTAAAGCAATGCCATGCCACAGGACCATCGGTGAAATATTCAGCAGTCTGCTGAGCAGTACGCATGCAGCGCCAAAATGGCAGAAGAGCACCAAAGTATCATGATTCGTCCGTACCGCTTCATACCATCTGCCGCTGCGCCGATAG
This sequence comes from Erysipelotrichaceae bacterium, assembly GCA_012516665.1. Lineage (GTDB taxonomy): Bacteria > Bacillota_I > Bacilli_A > Erysipelotrichales > Erysipelotrichaceae > Bulleidia. The sequence continues at coordinate 4,508 of JAAYWN010000062.1, read as the reverse complement.
CCATGGTCCAGCAGGAGCTGATCAAAGCTCCGTGTGACCCATTCATATCTCTCTTTGACATGTCCCTGTCTCATCGCTTCTTCTTCATACCAATGATCCGGATCAAAAAAGATTGGATGGTCCATCCATGCCTGCGGCTGCCAATCCCATGCATAGCTAGGCTCCTGTTCGCCATCACGGATGATCCGCGGATCAAATTCACGCAGCCAATCCAATGTCTCAGCCGTGCGATCCATTCTCTTTAAAGTCAGAGATGCTGTATCCTGTGCTCTGCCTAAAGGCGACACATAAAAATCTTTAACGTCGATCTGTGCCATTCTTTCCGCCAGACATGCGGCTTCTTTCCACCCTTTCGGCGTCAAAGTATCATTGGCGTAATCTGGATCGCCATGCCGGATGATCAGTATCTTCATACTGCCTCCTTATAGGATCTGGAAGATAAAGAACTTCAGGTAGGAACTTTCTTCCATCGTCCATAGGATCGGATGATCCGCATTCTGCTGGGTCACCGATACCTGCTTCAGTGTTACATCCGCTTCCTGCGCTGCTTCCCGCAGCATTTTTTCAAAAAGCTCTGTTTCCATGTAACGTGAACAGGAACATGTAACAAGATAGCCGCCGCCTTTCAGTACATGCATGGCCTGCAGATTGATGCGCTTATACCCATTGTATGCTTTCATGACTGTCTTTCTTGATTTCGTGAAGGCAGGCGGATCCAGAATGATCAGATCATATTCATTCGGCTTCAGCGTATCCAGATAGTCAAAGACATCTGCTTGGATGAACCGTACATTATTCAATGCATTCAACTTGGCATTTGCCCTTGCTTCTTCCAGAGCAGAAGCAGAAACATCCACGCCGACTGCCTCTGCGGCACCGCCATACGCCGCATTCAGAGCAAAGCCTCCGGTATGCGTAAAACAGTCGCAGACCTTTTTTCCCTTTGCTATATTTCTGACCAATACGCGGTTCGATTTCTGGTCCAGGAAATATCCTGTCTTCTGACCATTTTCAAAATCAACATGCAATGCCAGACCATTTTCATGAATGACTGTTTCCGTTGGCAGATCATGCTTGCCATAGAATCCCTTATACAGTTCCATTCCTTCTTTTGTGCGGGATGGCACATCATTGCGTTCGTAGATTGCTTTGATCTTTTGACCATCTTCCTGCATTGCATGCATCAAAGCATGATACAGAATATCCTTCCGCTGTTCCAAGCCCAGACACGTGATCTGTGTGACCAGGATATCGTTATATCTGTCCGCAGTTAAGCCAGGCAGTCCATCCGCTTCGCCGAAGATCACGCGGCAGTTGTCAAGATTGTACGGTTCGACTGTCTTTCGGAATGCCCATGCCTGTCTGATCTTTCCGACAAAGAATTCTTCATCAATGTTTTCATGTTTCTTGGAAAAAATTCGTACTGTAATATGGCTCTTCTTTGATAGCAGGCCCGTGCCTAAATACTCTCCGGACAGTGTTTCAACATCTGCCTGGCATCCATCTTCAAAGGCGTCTATCGAGCTCGCCAGATTGTTGACATACATCCACATCTGTCCCTGCTTTAAGAACTGTGCTCCCTGATCGCTGATCTTTACAATTGCATCTGTCATAATATCTTCTTTCAACAGGGATTATTATTTCAGAAAACAGGGCAAAAGAAAAGAGCTTCCGCTCTTTCCTAGTCCATATCCTTTAAGAAAGCAAGATAGGCACGATATGCCTCATAGACATCTGCTTTTGAAACAACTTCATACGGTGCATGCATATTCTGCACGGCAATGCCGGCATCGATGACATCCATATTCTTATTGGCCATGATATAGGCAATCGTTCCGCCGCCGCCCACATCGACTGCACCAAGCTCACAGGTCTGGAACATGCATGCATTTTCATCCATGACTCTTCTGACCTTGGCAATATATTCTGCATTGGCATCATTAGAACTGTACTTGCCATGCGATCCGGTATATTTATTGAAGCATATGCCATGACCGAAGAAGGCTGTGTTCTTCATCTCATTGACTTCCGGATAGTTTGGATCATAGGCAACAGAAACATCTGAGCTCAGCATGCGGCTGTTCTCCATCAGATCATTGAGATCAACCAGACTGCTGTCTCCCTGCAGAGAAAGCATCTTTGCGCATACATGTGAGAAGTAATCGCTCTGCATGCCGGTATTGCCGATAGAACCAATTTCTTCTTTATCCACCAGAATGCAGCAGGAAGTTCTTTCCGGAACACCCTTCATATCCGTGATTGCCCGCAGTGAAGTATAGGCACAGACTTTATCATCATGGCCATAGCCGAGGATCATTGAACGATCCAGGCCGTAGTCTCTCGCCTTTCCTGCCGGAACAGCTTCGATCTCAGCAGAAACAAAGTCTTCTTCTTCAATGCCATAGGCATCTTTCAGGATCTTCAGCAGATTCTTTTTTACTGGATCTTTATCTTCTTTGGCAGCCGGAATGGATCCTGCCAGCAGGTTCAGCTTTTCACCTTCTACGACCGTACTGCCAGGCTTTTTCATCTGTTCGCCAGCCAAGTGGACCAGCAGATCAGAAACACCGACGACAGGATCATCCTCGCCATCGCCGATCGAGATATCAACGACTGTACCATCCTTCTTGACGACCACACCGATCAATGCCATCGGATGAGCGACCCACTGATACTTCTTGATGCCGCCATAGTAATGCGTATCCAGCAGTACTAAGCCATCCTGCTCATACAGCGGATGCTGCTTCAAATCCATGCGCGGGCTGTCAATATGTGCGCCTAAAAGATTCATGCCTTCCTTGATCGGCTTTTTACCGATCACAAATGCTAAGAAATTCTTGCCGTGATTTGTCGAATAGACCTTATCTCCTGCTTTCAACTTCTTGAACTTGGACAATTCTTTAAAGCCATTCTGCTCTGCAAAAACCACTGCATTCTTCGTGAATGTTCTTTCGGTCTTTGATGCATCTAAAAACTTCTTGTACTCCTCATTGAATGCCATGAGCTTCTTCATGCCTTTGGCATCCATTTTCTCCCAAACTGTCTTGGCCATTCTTTATCCCTCTTTCTTTTCTTCATACATACGGAACTGCTCTGCATACGCCGCCGGTCCTTCGATCTTCAGCCGCATGCCATCTTCCTTCTGTTCCAGGATCTCAATGCGGACAAATTTCCGATACGCATCAAACAGTGCCATTTTATCATACGGAAGCAGACAATTCATCGTAATCTGCTTCGGATACAGATGATCTGCTATGCCTGCAGATACTTCTTCCAGTCCTGCACCTGTCCGGCAGGAAATGCCCAGGCCTGGAACAGCCGGATCTTCCAGCAGATCGATCTTATTGAAGACGGTCAATACAGGGATCTTATCTGCACCGATCTCACGCAGTGTATCCATCGTTATTTCACGCTTTTTCTGCCATGCCGGATCCGCATAATCGATCACATGGATCAATAGATCTGCATCTCTTGCGGCATCCAGCGTAGAATGAAAAGCTTCGACCAGAGTATGCGGCAGATCAGATACAAAGCCAACTGTATCATAGAGAAGATATTCCTGAGCACCATGCATGCATCTGCGCACACTGGTATCCAAAGTCGCAAACAGCATATCTTCTTCATAGACTTCGGTTCCCTGTCCTTCGTTCATCCTCAGCAATGCATTCATCAAAGAGCTTTTCCCAGCATTGGTATAGCCAACTAACGCTGCCCGCTTCAGCAAGGTCTTGGATCTTCTTCTTTCATCCTGTCCCCGCTGCACTTCAATATGCGACAGTTCTTCCTTTAATGCTGTGATCCTCGCCTGATACTTGCGGGCAATGATCTCGGAGCGCATTTCACCGCCGCCGCGATTGGTGACAGAACCGCCTCTTTGATGGTTCCCTTCATCACTGATATTTGTGACCCGGGGAAGATCATACTGCAGACGTGCCATCTCTGTCTGCAGCTTTGCCTGCCTGCTTCTTGCTCGTTTGGAAAAGATCTGCAGGATCAAAGCCGTACGGTCGATCACTTCGGTATCACCGCAGATTTCCGAGATGCGCTGTGCTGTCTGAATGCGGAGCGGATTGTAGAAAACAATCTCTTCCGCATCTGTTTCCTTTGCCAGTCCAGCAAGTTCTTCCACTTTGCCTGAGCGGAACGCTGTCTTGGGATCCACGGAGTTTGCCTTCTGATACAGTTCTCCGACAATCTCCATATCACATGCTTCACAAAGTGCCCGGCATTCTTCGATAGCACTCTTAAACTCATCTTCACTTTGGCTCTTCAGCTGGATCCCAGCCAGTATTGCATTTGTCATTTATCGCTCCATAGATGCCGTACATCTTCATTGTTCCGCATCTTTTTTGATTTACTGCAATTCTATTATAAAGGTATTGTTCTCCTCCTGAACAGGATTCTGCACCATGCCTGCCTAACAAAAAAGTGTTCAGCACACGCGAACACTTTTCTATCATGATACCAATGAAACTAGATCAATCTTTCACTGCTGTATTCGGAATCTT
>JAAYWN010000061.1 GCA_012516665.1 Erysipelotrichaceae bacterium | reverse complement strand
TATTTGCGTTCTGCTTCATCAATGTTACAAGTACAAACATGATGCCCATATCCAATAGAAGACTTGCCGCTCTGGACAGAAAGAATTGGAATACTTCCTGTGCAATATTGCTGTTCTTGGAATGGAACACAAACTTTCTGCTCATTACATAGGCAAACGCAACGGATACGATCCAGGATAAGATATTCGCTACCTGCAGCAGAACAGCATTCTTTGGATCTGCGAATGTCCAAATGCATAAATAATATATGGCAAGACTGATAACGGTCGTCAATACACCGACAACAAGATAATCAAACAGTTCTTTGTATTTCAGATATAGCCTTTTCATCTATTTACTATATCATTGCCTAAATAAAAAATCCTGACAATTTTCATTGCCAGGATATCTCTATTCAACAATCATTGCGCCCCATACATCCCCTGGAACAAATGAGATATACGACTTGCCGCGATTCATTGTCAATTCTTTGCCGGAAGAATCATAGTAATGCATGATCCCTGTTTCCCCGCTCTTCTTCCAAGTAATTGCTTCTTTTACACCATTGGTCAGATAATAGCCATCCCCTGTGCTGTCTACGATATCATAGTAGATCAAGCCTCCGGATGGATACTCCGTATAAGGTGCATCCAGCAGCAGTACATTCTGGAATGTCAGTGTCTGTCCATCATCGCCATCCTGATGCAGAATGCCATACATGGATAGATCATAGGTCTTCGTATCCGCATTGTATGCCAGAGAAGTACCATTGTGATCGTATGGCAGAGCGACCGACACAGCCGGTGTAAAACTGGAAGCAGTCGTATCTACAGACAGTGTATACTTTGCAAACTGGAAATGATCGCCATCTACTTTATATTCGTTATACTTCAGATTCACACCGGATTCGGAAGCACGTGCTTCAACATCTCCCGGCAGAATATATTCTGTAAACTCAGTTGCTTTCCCATTGGCTATTCTTGAGAAGCCTCCAGAAATGTTTTCTGCCCCATATCCTGATTCCAGATATGGTTCCGCATAAATTGCTTCCCCATCATGGCAGAGGATGGCATTCCATTCTGCCGCCAGCCAAACATTTGTTGTTCTTGCAGAGCGTACATTTCCAATCTGAGCAACACTGTCATAGTCCTTGTATACAGCCATAAACCGGGTAATACGCTCATTCTCCAAACTGTTCATCAGATCATATACAATATCTGCTTCTGCTAGACCATAATGCGGCAGAGCCGAATATTCGCAATCTACCATAACAGCAATCGGTCTTTGATCCTTCAAGCTTTCCGCAATTGGCAGACCGGTTGTTTCACTGAAATAAGTACCTGCAGGAGCTGCATAAGGATCCGGTGTCGGAGTCGGTGTTGGCGTAGGCGTCGGTGTTGCGGTCGCTTCTGCTTCCTTCTTTCCACATCCCGTTAAACTGATTGATAAGCCAAGAGCTAAAGCAATACTGACATACTTTGTAATTTTCATGGTTATGTCCCCTTGTCGTTTCTCTAAACATATTATAATTGCAAATAGATGTAAGTACAAAGCTTACTGAACGGAAGAAACTGAGAATAAATCTGCAAAGTCTTTCTAATAAAATAAATGTAATTTTTGGGTCTGTACTAATTTCTGTGTAAGATGGTGATCAGTAAATCTGCTTTCTTCTGCTGGCATCCATCAGTCTTAGGAAGAAGTATTCATCATCCGGATATCCATATCCCTTGCGACGTTCTGTCTTGATCATACAGTTGAT
>JAAYWN010000060.1 GCA_012516665.1 Erysipelotrichaceae bacterium | reverse complement strand
GCCAGAAAGACCGACGGTGTCCATAAGACGGTCCATACATTCATTGCTTTCTCTTTGATCTTCGGCCTGATCCTTTCTGCTGTCGGCGTCTTGCTGGCACCGTATTTTCTGCGCTGGATGTCGACTCCGGCAGATACGATAAAAGAGGCAGAAGCATATCTTGCTATTTATTTTGCCGGAAATGTATTTGTAACCATCTACAATGCCGGTACGGGAATCCTGCAGGCTGTCGGCGATGCCAAAACACCTCTGTATATACTGATTGCAACTTCGATCATGAATGTGTTCCTGGATCTATTCTTTGTTATTGTGCTGCGGATGGGCGTGGCTGGCGCTGCCTGGGCGACCATTATTTCGGAGGCTGTATCCATGTGCCTGGTGATCTATGTACTGATGCATACAGATAAAGAATATAAGCTGTATCTCAGCAAACTGCGGATCGATGGAAGGTATTTAAAGGAAATCGTTAAGATCGGTGTTCCAGCCGGTCTGCAGGGAATGGTCGTTTCTGTATCCAATGTCATGGTCATGTCCTATATCAATGGGTTTGGCTCCGCCTCGGTTGCCGGCTTCTCCAGTGCCAACAAGTATGACAACTTCCTAGGCTTGCCAGTCAACAGTTTCGGTTTAGCTATTACCACCTTTGTCGGACAGAATTTAGGAGCCAAGAAGTATGATCGTGTAAAGAAGGGCGTGCATGCGACATTGATCCTGTCGATTGCAACGGTGCTTATCTTAGGCATGATCGTGTTTGCCTTCGCTGACCTCTGCATTTCTTTCTTTTCACAGGATCCGGAAGTCATCCAGGCTGGTGCAACATGCATCAAGGTCATGTGTCCTTTCTACTTCGCTTTATGCTTTCATCAAGTATACAGCGGTGCACTGCGTGCTTCAGGCCGCAGCTCCGTGCCGATGGTAACTTCCATTATGGCGTTTGTTGTTATCCGTCAGATCTTCTTGGCCATTGTTCTGCAGTTCAATCATGATATATCCATTGTTGGCTGGGGCTACAGCCTTACTTGGATCTTAGCCGCATCTTTTACTGCCTTCTATTATTTTCACAGCCATTGGCTGCAGACGGAAGAGGCAAGAGACCGCATATAAAAAGAAATTCTGGTTGGAATTTCTTTTTTTTACATCTGCGAGATGATACCGCTGTATTCACTGCTGCAGCAGCTGTATTTCTTGGCATTGCGCGCTTTTACTTCATACATTCTTTCATCAGCTTTTTTTAATATATCGTCTGATACTGTTTCGCTCGTACGATCACATACAACATATCCAATACTGACAGAAAGACTGTAAGGGTGTTCACCTGAACGGTTCTTTGTATCTAAAGAATGCTTGAGACGTTTGAATATCCTCTCGGCATCTTCAGCACGCTTGATATGGCCGATCATCAGAAATTCATCGCCGCCGTATCTGCCGATAAAATCTGTCTTGCGGAAATTATCCATCAAAGTATCAGCGACACAGATCAATGCTTCATCACCGATGACATGTCCAAAGGTGTCATTGATCTTCTTGAATTCATCAATATCAATCATGGATACAACAAGATATCCGGGATTTGTATTCTTTCTTGCCAATTCCCAAGACAGCTGTGCATCTGTCTGGCGTCGATTGTAGAGACCGGTCAGTGCATCACGTGAGCTCTGCTCGTTCTGATGTTCCAAATAGATGAGCGTAAGCGATACAGCCGAAGCAATCCAGATGGCTGTCAATCCCTGGACACAGATCTGAAGGAGACACCCTAGCAGCATTGGCAGAGGCGCATAGAGCAGACCGAGATATTCTGATCTGCGCCGAATAGCATTCGGATTGAGGTACTCCTTGATCAGCAGGATCGTACAGGTCACAAGATAGATAGCATCCACCAGAAAGGTCAGAAAGACGAATGGTCCGCGGCAGTACAGATTCTCATGTGAGAAGGAAAAGATCCAGCCGTTGAATGGGGTCAAGGCAATCAGAATGCTGGCTGCTGCGGCTGGCAGTGCACTGATGATACGACCGCTTTTTGTCAGCTGATATCTTGGATAGACAAAGCCAATAACATAGCAGAACCATTGCATGCCAAACCATGTGTGCAGAATAAATGCGGTACAGCACAGCACATAGGAGACAGCAATGATATTTGCAGATGAAATGCCGCGCAGCAGATAGATGCTGTTTTCCAGCAGCAGGATCGTTGTGTTGATGATGATCATATTGATAAAATTCTGGTGAATATCGCTCTGACCTTTGCTGTGATTTCGGTGATCAATGATCAGGATAGTCAGCAGCTGAACAATGCCGATCAGATTCACTTCAATATACTGAGAGATCTCTATCATGATTTCTCCTCTCATTTTCATATACAGAATGCCTGGAAGACTTCTCCATCATCTGAATCAAATAATCTATTTTAGTATAACGGATTTGCTGATGACATGAAATAACGCGTTTGTGAGTATTGATATGCATAGAGATGTAT
>JAAYWN010000059.1 GCA_012516665.1 Erysipelotrichaceae bacterium | reverse complement strand
TATCTTAAAGAATGCTAAAAAATATGCGGTACTGGAAGAATTGCTGGAATTTGTGACGCAGAGCATGAATGGCTATGAGTCGGACGGTATTACCGCGATGGTATCTTCTTTTAAGATCCAGTATTACTTGGATACAGAACAGAAAGAGAAGCTGAATACGGAACTGTATGCGTATTGGGATCATACGCGCTCCAATCGGGAAAAGTCGAATGAGACATTGATCTCGCGCTGAAGACAAGAAGAAATCTGGAAGTATCAGAGCAGACAAATGAACGTCTGAAGGAACTTGCGGAGACGGATGGACTGACCTCTCTGCCGAATCGCCGTGCTTTGAATATGAAGCTGGATCAGCTCTTTGAGCTCGTATATCATAAGAAACATTATCTGGGCGTTGAGATGCTGGATATTGATGATTTCAAGCACATCAATGACAGCTATGGGCATTCGACCGGCGATGATGCTTTGGTGCTGATCGGCAAATGCCTCAATGAGATTGCGAATGAACATATCTATACGGCAAGATACGGCGGCGATGAATTTGTTATTCTGTTTGATGATCTGCCGGATGATGTCATCCTGGATGTGAATGAGAAACTGAAGGGCAGTATGGCAAAAGGCATTGCAGGAGCTTCGCTGCCGATCTTTACTGTTTCACAGGGCGTTTTTGCGAAAGTGCCGAAGCAGGAATCACGTCCATGGGATTTCACTTCAACGGCAGATGCGGCTCTGTATGTAACGAAGAGGAATGGAAAAAACAATCTTCTTCTTGTGCATTCGCCGAAAGAACTGAAGAATACAACAGCCAATTCATATATTGCCAATGCATCGGGATCAGGCAATGAAGAATAAGTTTATGACTGAGCATGTTATAATTAAATCAGATAAGATATCATGTCTTATGGGGGAAATATCATGATGATGTATCCATCCGTGAATTCATCCGGTGTTCTGATCTATCTGATTGCTGACCTGTCATGTATCTTTCTGATGGTGCCTATGCTGATGAATCTGAAAACGTCAGCGGGCAGTGAAAAAGAAGTGCTCTGTCTGAAAGAAATGATCTGGTCATTTTTTGTTTATATCATCTGCGATCTGCTGATGGTCTTCTTCCTGTTTGATCAGGAAGTATTGCCGATATGGCTGTGCAATGTCATTACGGTCGCGGACGAACTGTCGATCCTGCTGGTCGGCTATTTCTGGCTGCAGTTTGGCATGGAACGGCTTTCTTTTCATTATGAATATATAACATGGTTCCAGATCATGCTTGCCCTTCCTCTGTGGATCTGTGCTGTTCTTTCGATCCTTTCGCCATTCTTTGGCTTGTTCTTCCGTATCAGTGCGGAAGGCATGTACATACGCGGACCGCTGTTCTTTATAGAGGCTGCTGTGATCCTTTTCTACAATATTTCTGTTCCCGGCATCAGCTTCTATGTCCTGGGGCATACTTCTTCTGCTTCTCTGCGTCAAAAGGCTTCTTCACTGATCAAATTCGTGATTGCCCCATTGCTGACGGGCATTGTCCAGCTGTTCACTCCGAATACGCCGATCATGTGCCTAGGTCTTGTCATTGGTTTCTACTTTGTATATATCGATACAGTAAATATGCAGATCTACAATGATGGTTTGACAGGGCTGAACAATCGGCGGCGGGCGGAATACTATCTGCAGGAATGCATTGATGGTGCCAGTCCCGAAAAGCCTTTCTATCTGTTCATGATCGATATTGATGACTTTAAGGACATCAATGATACATATGGACACGTAGAAGGCGACCATGCATTGAAAACAGTCGCTGAATCATTGAAGCAGACAGCAGATCAGAATCATGGCTTTGCGGCCAGGATCGGCGGAGATGAATTCCTGTTCAGTACATACAATGAGTCAGACGTTGATCCAGAAAAGATCAAAACAGATCTGACTGACAATTTAGAGGCAATGTGCCGCAAGAATGAACTGCTGTATACACTGAAGATGTCCGTAGGATATACACGATGTGATTCCAAACAGCTGAAGACGGCAGAACTGCTGGAACAGGCAGATCAGATGCAGTATCAGAATAAGCATGCACATCATGCAGAAACGGGAAAGCATCGCTGATATCCTGATTTGACAAAACCTTCTTTCGTGATAATATGAGAACCGTTCTCAAATTATGAAAAAAGAATATTTAACAAAACAGAATGAAGCACTGCTCGCTTATCTTAAGAAGAGACATGGAAAGCATGTTACGGTCAAAGAGATCTGTGATGATTTTCATGTGCAGGGAATTGATGTCAGCCAAGCAACTGTCTACCGCCGCTTGGAACGTCTTGTTGAAGAGGGCTCTGCGGCAAAATATATTGTGGATGGAAGCACGAGTGCTTGCTTTGCCTATATTGGCGAAGAGAAGATCGAAGAGATCAATACTTTTCACTGCAAGTGCGTGAAGTGCGGAAAACTGTACCATATTCATTGTGATGAATTTACAAAGATAGAAAAACATCTGCTGAAGGAACATGGCTTTGCAATCGATCCGACCCGTACGGTACTGTATGGTGTATGCAAAGCGTGTGCAAAGAAAAAATGAAAAAGAAATGGATGGGATTGATCAGTGCATGCATTCTGATCACAGCGATCTTCTCAGCTGCTTTTTATATTGCCAAAGAAGCAGATCATCACTGTATTGGTGATGACTGCCCAATCTGTGCGACGATCCATACAGCGCAGGCATATCTCGTAGCGGCTGGGCATGGAGATGTGGTAAAGAAAGCTTCTCCGACGGTCCCGATATTGCCGAGAAATTGGCACAGTGCTGATCATATATGTCCAACGGCATTCTCCCGGAACAGTTCACTGATCCTGGCCAAGATCAGATGCAATAGCTGATCGTATCCTTTTTCTGGTGCAGTAAAAAAATTGAAAGAGGAGAAAATCAATGAATAAGAAAATTTTAACGGCAGTACTTGCCGGTGTTTTATCTATGGGCACATTGACGGCGTGCCAATCATCTGTCACCAATGCAAAACTAAAAGTAACAGCCAGAATTTATCCTGAATATGAATGGGTCAATGCCGTGTTGGGAGATGAAAAGAAGAATGCGGATGTAACACTGTTAATGAAAGATGGCATTGATCTGCACAGCTATCAGCCAAGTGCGGAAGATATCATGACCATCAAGAACTCCGATCTCTTTCTGTATGTCGGCGGAGAATCTGACGGATGGGCCATTGATGCTTCAAAGGAAGCGAAGAATAAAGATTTTATGGCCATCAATCTGATGGAACTGCTGCAGGATACGACCAAGCAGGAAGTCACCAAAGAAGGCATGCAGAAAGATGAAGATGAGGACGACGGTGAGATCGAATATGATGAACATGTCTGGCTGTCGCTGCGCAATGCGGAAAGATCTGTACAGGGGATCGCGGATGATCTGGCAGCGATGCAGCCGGAACATGAGGATGCGTATCAGGCAAATGCAAAGGCATATATCGCTCAGCTGGATGCTTTAGATCAAAGATATCAGAAGACAGTCGACAGTGCTGAAACAAAGGTGCTAGTCTTTGGCGACAGATTTCCATTCCGCTATATGGTGGATGATTACGGACTGGACTACTATGCAGCTTTTGTTGGATGTTCAGCGGAAACAGAAGCTTCTTTTGAAACGATCCGCTTCTTAGCAGAAAAGATCGATGCCTATGGTCTGAAGCATATTCTGACCATTGAAAGCAGCGATCAGAAGATCGCTCATACGATCAAATGCAATACTGCTTCAAAAGATCAGGATATTCTGGTGCTTGATTCAATTCAGTCAGTGGATCAGAAAAAAATGCAGAGTTCTTATCTTGATATTATGACGGACAACCTGAATGTCTTGGCCAAGGCATTGGATACAGAGCCTGCTGCATGAATCTGATCGAAGGCAGGGACCTGATTGTCGGCTATGGACATCAGCCTATTGCTGCAGCAGGAAACTTTGCCATCCGCAAAGGGGAATATATCTGTATGATCGGTGAGAACGGAGCTGGCAAAACGACCTTTCTGAGGACGATGCTCGGCTTGCTGAGACCGATATCCGGGACGGTCGCCTTCCATGACATCAGGAAAGAAGAAATCGGCTGGGTATCGCAGCAGACACCTACCCAAAAGGATTTTCCGGCATCTGTGGAAGAAGTTGTTCTTTCTGGCTTTGCCGGCAGGCTGTCACATCGTTTCTTTTACACCTGTGAAGAAAAGAAAAAAGCGGCAGAGCATATGTCATTGACAGGATGTCTGAACTGCCGTGAGAGATCATTTCGTCAGCTGTCTGGGGGACAGCGCCAGCGGGCTCTGCTGGCAAGGGCTCTATGTGCCGCAAAAGAGATCCTGCTGATGGATGAACCGACGGCAGGGCTGGATTCTTCAGCGCAGCATGCATTTTATGATGTGATCGATGGACTTCATGAAAAAGGCATGACGATCGTTATGATTACACATAATCTCAGCTGTCTGTCAAAAGCAGATCGGATCATTCATTTCGGCAGTGCCGTTGCCTTTCTGTCAAAAGATGAATATCTCAGGAGCACCATGAATGTTAGCTAAGCTCTATATGTATCTGCAGTATCCTTTTGTCGTGAGAGCGCTCATTGCGGGCATACTGATCTCGTTCTGTGCTTCTCTATTAGGGGTCATTCTGGTGCTGCGGCGGTATTCCTATATCGGCGACTGTCTTTCGCATGTTGCCTTCGGCGCGATGTCGATCTCTTATGTTGTCGGGATCGTTTCCCAGAAACTGTTCGTGATCCTGCCGATCACAGCCGTGACGGCGGTCCTGATCCTGCGTACGAAGCAGAAACGGGTCCAAGGAGATGCTTTGATCGCCATGCTTTCCACGGCTGCTTTGGCTATTGGATATCTTCTGATGAATGTCTTTCCAATCAGTGCCAATGTGTCTTCTGACGTATCCACAAGCCTGTTCGGCTCGACTTCTATTCTGACCCTTTCGCAGGGTGAGGTGTGGGAATCCGTGATCCTAGCTGTTATTGTTTCTGCCATTATCCTGCTTCTGTATCCCCGGATCTTTGCAGTGACCTTTGATGAAGAGTTTGCCCAAGTCTCTGGCATTCATACAGATCGCATGCAATTGATCCTAGCGATCGTGACATCGGCCGTTGTTGTCTTAGCGATGAATCTCGTCGGTTCGATCCTGATCAGTGCACTGGTCATCTTTCCTGCGCTGAGTGCAATGCAGATAGAACGGTCCTTTGGCAAAGTGCTGATCCTATCCAGTGTGCTGGCTGTGAGCGGTGCTTTGGCTGGATTGATCGGCGCAATCTTAGCCGGGACGCCGGTAGGGGCGACGATTGTCATCTGCGATCTGGTGATCTTTCTGCTCTGCTTCGCCATCGGCACACGGAAGCAATGAAAAGATATCTGATCCTGCTGTGTGCTTTCCTGCTGGCTTTTTCTATTACGGGCATAACGTATACTGCAAAAAAGAAAACACAGGAATTGGTCGATCATGATCTGGATCAGTTTGATAAAGATATGAGATATGCTTTTGTCAGCAGCCTGATGAATGATCCTGAGGAATATCTGCATCAGACAATGCGGACCGATGGGGTGTTTTATTCCTTTCAGAATGGCCAAGGCCGGATCCACGATGTCATCTATATATCAGATACGATGGGATGCTGTCAGAAAGGACTGCTCCTCGTTCTGCAGGATGGCCAGACAAGACCAGCCAATGGAACGATGACGGAAATAAAGGGAACGTTGGAATATGCATGTGAAGAAGATCATCGTGAGATCAGTCTGAGCAGTGCCGTGATATGCAGTGAACCGTGAACGGCAAAAAATGGTACGATATACATGATAAATGATCATCTGATCTTAGAGGTATTCCATGTTCCTTCATTCCTGCAGGCATTTTCTGATCTGTATCACAGTCAGTTTTCTCTGCATCTGCTTAGCTGGATGCAGTTTTTCCTTTCCGGAAGAAAGCAAAGATTCTGTATCTTCTGCTCTGCCGGTTTCTTCCTCTTTTGCGGTAACATTCATTGATGTCGGCCAGGGAGATTCTTCGCTGATCCAATGTGATGGCAGATATATGCTGATCGACGGCGGTCTTCCGGATCAGTCGCAGAAGATCTATGCCCTTTTAAAAAAGAGGAACATTGCGCATCTGGATTATATCGTCTGCACGCATGCCCATTCGGATCATGTCGGCGGTCTGGCAGGGGCTCTGCAGATTGCTTCCTGCGATCAGGCTTTCAGCAATACGCTGACGTATTCCAGCAAGACCTATACGAAGTTTGTCAAACAGCTTCAGGAACATGATGTTCCGCTGTCCATTCCCAATGTCGGCGATGTCTATTCTCTCGGCAGTGCATCTTTCCAGATCTTAGGACCGACCGATCGGGAAAAAACGATGGATGAAAATGATCAGTCTCTTATTCTGCGCATCCAGTATGGCAGTACATATTTCCTTTTTACCGGCGATGCGGAACAGGAAGAACAGCAATTGCTCATGTATAACAGCTATGACAGTCTCCGGGCCAATGTTCTCAAGGCGGCCCATCATGGCTCAAGCAATGGAGCTTCGGCTGCCTGGATCAAAGCAGTGAAGCCAGAGATCACCGTCATCTCCGGCGGAAAGAATAATGAGTATGGACATCCGCATGAAAAGACTCTTGATCTGCTGAAAAATGCAGGCAGTTCCGTCTATCGGACAGATCTGCAAGGCGACATTACAGTGACTTCTGATGGCAGTTCAGTATCTGCTTCGCCGACAAAGAATGCCGATGCAGATGTATGGAGACCGGGAGAAAAAAATACGGACAGTGAGTCTTCATAATATATGAATGCATGTTTTTGATAAAGCTATTGCAAATTTTTGTCAGTCACCATACTATATAGAAGAGCCGATCGATGTTTCGCTTTACATACTTAACTTATAATTTTCGTTTTGATCTTGATCGTGTTCGTTTCGGGGGAGCATTGCCAGCAGATGAAATGTGGCGCAGATACGCTGCTGGTCATAAAGGATCACAAAGTTCTTTTTATGGGGCAGGAGACGATCATGGAAGAAAAGTGCGCTATGGATCAAACGGCTGCTGAGTTTGCACAGCTGATGAATGTTTCAAATGTGGCGATCGTTCAGATCGACCTTAAGACACTGGAAGCAGTGCGATACAATGATGCAGTGTGCTCGATCTTAGGAGTCACAAGAGAAGAGTGCGAAGCTGCTTTTCATCATGATATGAAAAAGCTTTTTGCTGGGAAGTATCAGCAGCAGCTGAAGAACCTGAAAAAGGAAATTGCATCCTCTCTGGCAAAAGGAAAGAAAGATTTCAGTATTGATATGGAGATGCCAACAGCCTCTGGATCCGTATGGATCGGCGGTACGGCATCTTTTTGCGATTATGATCCGAAGACGAAGAGACCAAGATATATCAATGCTGTATATCGTGATATAACAGAGATCATCAAAGCCCGCCGAAAAGAAGAACGGGCCAAATATGAAGAAGAAAAATCTCAGCTTCTGCAGGAACATGCCAAAGAAATACAGCGGATGCTGCAGGCAGTGCCGACGGGACTTGGGGCTGTTACGATCCAGAAGGGCATTCCTCAGCCGTTCATTTATCTGAATAAATATTTTGTCATTCATACGGGAATGAAAAGAAATGCAGAAGGTTTGATCTCTTTGGATGTTTTTCAGCAGTATATCAAGGAAGATGAAAGAGAACAGTTCCGCAGTGATTTTCATCATTTTCTGACAAGCCATCATTGCAAGGGATGTGAATATCACTTTCTTTTAAAGAATGGTCAGTATGCATGGTTCCATATGCATGGATCCATTCAGACAGTCAGTGAAGATACTCAGATCGCATACTTTGTATTTACCAATATAGATGAACAGAAATGTGCAGAAGCATCATTGAAAGAGAACCAGAAGCAGTATCAGAAGACAGTAGATGCGATGAATGTACGTATGTGGACATTTGATATTCCGAACAGGCGCATTCATATGGCAGATAATGCTGCAACTTTATCTTTTCTTAAAAAGAATGGGCTGCCGAAAGTATTTGAGAATGTACCGGACAGTATAATGAAATCGATTGACCCAGCAGATCACAGCAAGCTCCTTGCCATGTATGACAAGGTGATCCATGGAAAAGATGCATCCTGCGAAGTGTGGTATCAGATGCATGCAGGAATAGAACCAAGCTGTCAGAAACAGTCTTATCATGTGATCAAGGATACGGATGGAACGCCGATCAAGGCCTATGGGATCGCCAGAGATATTACGGCCGAGAGAAGGATCCAGGAACTGTACGAAAGAGAAATGAAATATCTTCACAGCAACAGTGATGAAAGCCTGCTTGCCAAGGGACATGCGGATCTGACGAAGAATCTTCTGCTGAATTATGAAAACGGCAATGCCAGTTCGCGGGATAATGTGGAACGGGATATGTCCTATGATGAATCCTGTGCTATTTTAATTGCCATGATCAGCGGTGAAGAAGATCAGAAGCGGATCACGAAATTGATGTCCAGAGAAAACCTGATCAGACGCAATCAGAGCGGCGAGACGCAGACGGATTTTCAATTTCGCAAAGAGATCAGAGGCGGAAACGCTAAATGGATCTCAGTGACGGTGCATACATATACCTGCCCAGAAACGGGGGATGTGGAACTGTTCTCCTATGCGTATGATATTACGGAAAAGATGCTGCTGGAAACAGTCATGAACTGCATTGCTCAGGACGCGATCGATCTGATTGCCTTGATCAATGTAAAGAATAATACGATTGAACTGGTCAGAAAAGCACCGAAGATCGTATATCCAGAGATCCATCAGATATTGAATTTTGATGATTACCGTACCTATGCATGCAAACAATATCTGCGGGAAGAGGAACGCGGTTTTATCTTCAATATGACAAGTACGGATCACGTCCTCAAGCTGATGAATTCTAAGCGCGCCCATACGGTTACTTTTCAGGCCCAGGAGAAAGGCAGGATACGCTGCAAACAATTGGATCTGATGTGGTTCGATCCAAATCATACGACGGTCCTGCTGGTGCGCACCGATATTACACCGACCTATGATCATAATCAGAAACAGCTGGAAAAGATTGAAATGGCACGGCAGGAAGCAGAACGGGCAAACCAGGCTAAATCAGTGTTTGTGTCCAACATGAGCCATGATCTGCGAACACCATTGAATGGCGCATTGGGCTTCATTGATCTGGCAATGCAGGAAAACAATCAGGCAAAGAAGCAGGAATATCTGCAGAAAAGTGATGCTTCGGCAAAGCTTCTTCTGGATATTGTCAATGATATTCTAGAGCTGTCCCGTATTGAAAATGGAAAAGTACAGCTGGAGGAACAGAATGTAAACGAGATGGACCTGATCCCTTCTATTGTAGGATCTTTAGTACCTTCAGCAGAACAGAAGAGCATTAAGATCGAGACAGACTATTCTTATATCCAGGATCGTACGATCTGCTGCGATAAGCTGAAAGTAGAACGGGTCGTACTGAATCTGGTATCAAATTCTATTAAATATACGCCTGAAGGGGGAACGATCAAAATTGGTTTTCTGCCTGGACCGAAAGAATATCCAGCAGGCAATCTCTCCCTCTATATTGAAGATAATGGCATCGGCATGGAACCGCAGTTCATGGAACATATGTTTGAACCATTTACCCAGGAAAAAAGAGCTGAATGCAGCAATGTACAGGGAACGGGACTTGGTCTGTCCATTGTGAAGCAGTATGTAGATCTGATGCATGGAAAAATTGATGTAAAGAGCATACTGAATCAGGGAACACGCTGGGTCATTTCGCTGCCAATCCAGAAGGCTGAAGTGAATTCTGTCGGATCAAAGCGCACGTTTGATGCGATGGACTTTGCCGGAACGAAGATCCTGATCTGCGAAGACAATGAGCTGAACATGGAGATCGTGACAGCTGTCCTTCAAAAAAAAGATATTGCCGTCGAACAGGCACGCAATGGCAAAGAAGGTGTCATGAAGTTTCTTGCTTCTCATGAAAATGAATACGATGCGGTCTTCATGGATATGTATATGCCGATCATGGATGGCATGTCTGCAGCGAAGCAGATACGTGCTGCTGAGCGCAAAGATGCCAAGACCGTACCGATCATTGCTATGTCAGCTGATGTTTTTCAGAAAAGCGTACAGAATGCCAAAAAAGCAGGCATGAATGGCTATGTCAGCAAACCTATTGATACAGATCGGCTCTTTGCGGTCTTGGCGGAGCTGCTGAGCACGAAGAAAGCACGTTGAAGCAAGCTTCAATCTGTAATAAAATAATTGGAGATTGAATGTTCCTTATACAGGGGATCTATCTATGATCATGCACGCAGAAGTGCATTTAAGAAAGGCAATAGTTATGAAGAATGTATTTGATGTGATTTTATTAACGGCTCTGCCAGCCAGCGGCAAATCAGAGATCCGCAATTTTATGGCACATATGGAGCCTAAGGATCTGCAGAGCAATTTCCATATTGGACAGAGCCTGCAGCTGGATGATTTTCCTTATGTTGTCTTTATGCAGAAGATCGACATGGAGCTCGATAAGCTTGGATTGGAACATTTCTGCAGTCTGCCGAACGGCGGGACTTTCATTGATGTCCGCACATATGGTGTTCTTTCCCAGATGCTGAGCGAAGATTATCATGATCTGAAGAACAGAGTCATTGTCAAAACAGACCGTCCTGCTGAATATATGTTCAATCGTATCGATCGTGCCAGACAGCTTGCCGGTATGGAACCTGTTCTTTCGATGTATCCAAGCGATATCAGAGCGAAGCTGATCGAAGCAATGAATCCAGAAGCAGAAAAGGATATTGCGGAAAAGAATTCTCAGTATCCGGATTCTTTTGATAATAAGACGATCATTATTGAATGTGCCCGCGGTGGGAAACAGGGAAGCGAGATGCCGCTGACAGGTTCGACCGGCTATCAGTATTACTTCAAGAATCTCGCACCGGATCTGCTGTCCAACGCAGCTGTTCTCTATGTCCAGGTCACACCGGAAGAGAGCAGAAGAAAGAACGCTGCTCGTTTTGATCCGAATGATCCCGACAGCAGTCTGTTCCACAGCACACCGGAAAAAGTTATGCTCAATGACTATGGGTGCGATGACATGCAGTATCTCTTGGAACATACCGAAGTCAAGGATACCGTCACGGTAAAGAATTATGGCCGGACATGGCACGTACCGGCAGGTGTGATCGACAACCGCAGCGATATGACATCTTTCCTGCGTGCCGATGCCAAGGAATGGAAGAAACAGGATATCGATACGATCACCAATGCGCTGAAGGCGACCGTTGATACAATGTGGAAGAACTATAACAAAGACTAAGAGAAGTGACCCAGCAGATGCTGGATCATTTTTTGGAGGAGGAGACAGTATGATCAGATGGGGAATCGTTGGGGCAGGAAATATTGCTAAGAGATTTGCCGGCAGTCTGCAGTATGAAAAGGATGCATGTCTATATGCGATCAGCGGCAGAAATGCGGAGAAGCTGAAAGCTTTTCAAAGTGAACATCCTTGTGAGAAGATCTATCTCAGTCATGAAGAACTGACCAATGATCCACAGATCGATGCTGTGTATATTGCTCTGCCTCATGACATGCATGCAGAATGGTCGATCAAAGCACTGCAGAAGAAAAAGGCAGTGCTGTGTGAAAAGCCTGCTTCGATAAATGAAATTGAGGTGCGGAAAATGATCGACGCTGCTGAAATGAATCATACATTGTTCATGGAAGCTATGAAATCGCGTTTTGAACCTGCGTATATCCGGACGGCAGAATTGATCGGAGAAGGAACGATAGGACAGATCCTAACCATCAAAGCACAGATCGCTTCTATCTTTCCAAAAGAAAAATACGCTGCTTCCTATCTCACAAAGCCTGGTGTCGGCGGGGCACTGCTTGATACAGGATGCTACTGCATCAATTGGCTGAATGCCTATTTCAAGGGTGAACCTAAGATAGAGATCCTTGATGCAGCGATGCATGATTCGGTGGAATATTATGCGGATGCAGAACTTCATTTCAGCAATGGCACAGGTGAGATCATTGCTGGCTTTGACCGCCGGGCTGAACCATTGGCAGAGATCATTGGCACCAAGGGAAAGATCATCGTTGAAAAGCCGCATCGGCCGGATAAGATCCATCTAGTTCTTGATGGCCGTGAAACAGTGATCGAACTTCCTTATGTTCATGATGATTTTTATGGGCAGATCCATCACTTTGATGCATTGCTTCAAGAAGGACGTACAGAGAGCGATGTGATGAGCTTTGCGGACAGTATCAGAAATGCACATCTTCTGGATGCCGTAAAGAAAAAGCTGTACCAATCAGGTACAGCTGATCAACGGATCTCTTCAATATAGCGTACATAATCCAATGACTGCAGAGCATCGATCGTATTCTTATGATTACGATCTTTTTTTAGTTCTTTATCCAGGACAGTCAAAGAGATCGTATATACACTGATGCCTGAATTAAGATAGGCTGGATTGGATTCGATATCATCGACTCTGACACCAAGCTTTCGCAAAGTAGCCGTGAAGTCTTGGAGACCGCTCCGCTCACTGAGCTCTAAATGGATCTCAAAGTGATTGGAACGGTCCTTGAGCCAAGCCTCCATGGGGTTCAGGCAGGATAAGCAGAGGATCATTGCAGCATAGCCGACAAGCCCAGCTGTATAAAGACCGGCACCGATGGTCAGGCCGATGATACTGGTGCTCCATACAGCAACTGCAGTGGTCAGACCTTTGATCTGATTCTTCGAGCTGTAGGAAATGGAATAGGTACTGATATTAGCAATCCCGAGCACGGTAGCAGCCGAGATGGCAGGAAAAGAAAGCACACCTGCCTGCATGAGAGATAAGTCTGCCAGCATGGCAGAAGCGGATGCCGTACTGACCAAGATAAATGTACGCAGTCCGGCAATATGCCGATTGGATGCTCTTTCGCATCCGGTAATAGCACCAAGCAGAAAAGCCAAGCCAATGCGCAGAAGGATAGCTCCTGCATTTAATTCGCCGGCCCATCCGCCTAATAAAACGGCAATGGGATCTTCTAATGATTGTATGAACATAATGTTCCTCCTTATTTTGTGTTGATGAAGTGCCCATGCCGGATCGGCAGTTCATGTTCCAGCTGCTCCGCGGCTTCGGTAAAGGCTTCTTCATCACTGTTGGCCTCGCGTGCCGGGAGGTCTTTCTGGATCAGATGTATTTTTTCGCGCAGCGTCAATGGTATAGGCTCCGGTACTTTAGAAGGTACCGCTGCATTCTGCAGAGCATGATCATAGGCACCGGAATAATACAGAGCTATCTTGCCGCAGGCAGGTCCGATCAATTCATACAGCACACTGGATGCTAAGATGATCGTCTGCAGATCATTGCCGACATCGCCGCCAAGCGTTCTGGCACACAAGGCAGCCAGACCGATAGCAACACCAGCCTGCGGGATCAAAGCAAAGCCCAGCCATGTCCTGACTTTGACATTGGTCTTTGTTGCATAGCATCCAAGCCACGCACCGGCGTATTTTCCGACAATGCGGAAGATGAAATACAGAATGCCGACCATGAGCAGAGAAGCATTTCCAATGGATGCACTGGTCGAAGTCAAGGTGTCCAAGCGGAAGGTCATGCCGGAGCGGACAAAGAACAGCAGCAGGATCGGCGGACTGAAGTAGTTCAGCTGACGGAACAGTTTGCTGTCGCCAGTCACGTTGATATAGACCATTGCCATGGACATACAGCCAAGCAATGGGGAAACATCCAATGCAGCACAGATCCCGCAGAAGGAGAACATGACTGCAATGGCAATGATCAGACGGTTGTCTGTGCGCCGCCGTTCCGGAAGCAGAAGCTTTAATAGAAGACCGAATACACAGCCTAAGATCATTACCCCGCAGTTGATCAGGATCGGCACAATGATCGATGAGCCTGAGCCCTGTGAGGCTCCGCTGATCGCAGCTAAGGCTATGGAAATTGCAACACTGTATTCTACCAGACCGACAACGTCATCCAAGGCAACGACCTGAAGCAGGGTATTGACGAATTCGCCGGAGGCTCCTGTCTGGCGAATAGTCATAATGGTCGATGCTGGTGCTGTGGCGGCTGCCAAAGCGGCCAGCAGGATTGAAAATGGAAGCTCCAAATGGAGCACATAGCGCATGACGATGAAAATGACAAGAGATGCCATGCATGCTTCAAAGATCGTAATGATCACGACGCGAATGCCATTTTTCTTCATCTCTGAGATCTGGAAGAATTCACCGACACTGAAGGCAATAAAGGCCAAGGCGATATCTGCTAAGAAGTCGGTGTTATCAATAAATGTCTGCGGCACAAGATCCAGGCTGCAGGGACCGATCAGGATGCCGGCAAGAATATAAGCCGTGACATCTGGGATCTTTAAAAGCTTGGTGAAACGAGTCATCAAGAAGCCGACAAACAGCATCAGCGAAATAGATATAATGACCGACGCAGTCTGTGAAAGTGAGACTGCAGAAAAAAGGTTGCTCATACGGCCTGCCCTCCTTTGAATGGTTTTTCTGGAACACTTACTAAGAGAGATGATATACTGAAGAAGAAGAAAAATGAAATAATAGTTTTACATTGTGACATAAATATTATTTATAGTGGAGGATCTTATGTTAGATATTAAAGCACAGACATTGATGACCGTTGCGGAAACGGGAAACTATACCAAAGCAGCAGCTCGTCTGAATCTGACGCAGCCGGCAGTATCCCATCATATTCAGCTGCTGGAAAAGGAACTGCACACCAAACTGTTCGTTTATCGCCATGGTGAAATGAAGCTGACTCCGGAAGGAGAGATTGCTTTGAAATGCGCACGGAGAATGAAAGCGCTCTATGAGAATCTGCAGTATGAGATCACGGATGCAGAGAAACATCAGACCAAGGTCAGAGTAGGTATTACGCATACAGCTGAAAGCAATCTGGTAGCAGAAGTATTGGCTAAATATACCAATGAGAATCCAGGCATGATCATACAGATAGCTACTCATACTATAAATATTCTTTATAGTATGCTTGATAATTATGAATTAGACTTGGCAATTGTTGAAGGAAGACCTACCAATCCGAATATGAGATCGCTGCTGCTGGGGACGGACTATCTGGTCTGTGTCGTACCGATCAACCATCCTCTGGCCAGCAAATCCATGGTCACTTTGGATGACCTGAAAAAAGAGAACCTGATCCTGCGCTCGGCCAAGTCCTCTACAAGAAATCTATTCAATTCCGGTCTGATCAGTCTGAATGAATCCATAGATGATTTCAATGTCATCTTGGAAGTAGACAATATTGCGACAATCAAGGACCTGATCATCAAGAACTTCGGTATCAGTATTTTAGCAAACAGTACATGCATTGAAGAAGTGCGCCGCAAGAAGATCGTGGCTCTGCCGGTCGAAAACCTCAGTATGATCAGAGAGATCAATATCGTTTACCAGAAGGACTTTGAACATATGGAAATGCTCAGCAGTTTAATGTCGCTCTATCAGCAGGCAACGCATGAAGAACAGTCTTCTTACAGTGCTGCTGTTTAGTCAATATCGGCAATATCAATAGCTTGGGCACGATTGCCCTTGATGCGGTACAGATGCTGATCAGCACAGTCGAACATCTCGATCATATTGCTTTTTCTGCCGGCGGAATAGGCAGCGCCGATCGAACATGTCACTTCAAAGGTAAAACCTTCAATGGCGTGGAGACACTGCAGTTTGTGCAGGACCTCTTCCTTGCTTAATTCCTTGAAGAAGAGGACAAATTCATCGCCTCCGAAACGGCCGGCAATGATCTGATCATCATGATCTGTCAGCCCGTGGAGCTCCTTTGAGAATGCCTGCAGCACTTCATCGCCGATCCGATGCCCATAGGTATCATTGACGTTCTTGAAATTATCCAGATCGCAGATAGCTAAGGCACAGTTCATTCTTTTATGGCTGTCCAAATACTCTTCAACTTGGATCTGGAAGGAAGCTTTATTATTGATCCCAGTCATGGCGTCCAATTCACAAAGCTTCTGCAGAGTACGTTTGTTTTTGTCATTTTGGATGATATATATAGTCTGCGTGAAAACAGCCAGGCTTGAAATGATAAGAGCAATGCAAAGAATGAACAGATCCATCCTGAACAGAGATGGTGTCTTCAGACGAAAGCTGAAGAAGAGGTAAAAGCTGAAGGGAAAGATGATCTCAGTGATGCGATAGATCGGAGAACGCGTGTAGATATGGGTCATCAGGCACAGACATAAAGGAAATAAGAAGGTCGTCATCTGCGGAAAGACAGAGAGTTCTAAATAGCCTGCATATGCTAAGATCTCAAAGCCAAATACAGTGATCGCTGTCTGTACGATCCATACAGGCATTTTTTTCTTGCGAAATAGAATGATAAAAACAGTGAAGAGGATGTGGAAGCCTAGACATATGATCATGCAGGGAAAACAGACAGGAATGGAAATCAAAGGGCATACCAAAAAAAAGAAAAAATCGAGAATGACTAAATAGATTACAGACATAGGCATCAGCAGATGCCAGTTATGTGCCTCATTCGCTTCTGCATTTTCTCGAAAATAGGTTCTGCTGCCAATGATCCACTGCTGGAACCGTCTGTGAATATCTTCAATTGACATGAATTCCTCCCCCATGGAACAGTAATTACTATTATAGTTAGTATGAATAAGAAATGAAATGATTTATATCATCAATTGTATTGGGAATGATCCTGATATCAAGAGACTGCTGCCTATTGATCGTATATAGAATTCATTTGCACAGATGTATATTTTTCTGCGGTATGCAAAAACTGAAAGTCTCTGCCTTCTGCCGAAACTTTCAGTCGCTCAGTGTTTTTAGCTATGGATCTTTTCATTGATCTTTGCAATCAGCTGATCCAAGATCTCTTTGGCTTTCTCTGGTGTATTTTCCTTGATAATGTGACTGACGCGGTCATATCCCAAACGTCCGATATAGGCTGTGCCAAAGGCACTGGAGCTCATCAATAAGCGATGGCATTTTTCAGCATTCGGGGTCAGTGTCTGGATGCATTTGACATTGAACAGATGCACGCCTGCATTCAGCAGATCTAAGCTTTCCAGCAGACTGTCCGCGATCAATGGAAAGAAAGCATTCAGTTCAAATTCACCGCGGGAAGCAGCCATTGTGATTGCTTCATCATTGGCAATGACCCGCATCGCAACTTCCATGATCATTTCCGGCATGACTGGATTGATCTTGCCGGGCATAATGGAGGAACCCTGCTGCAGAGGCTGCAGGTGGATCTCATTGAGACCGCCGTTTGGTCCGCTGGACATCAGACGGATATCACCGGCAATCTTTAGCAGATTGACAGCTAAAGCTTTCAGCAGGCCCGATACTTCCACGAAGACATCATTGTTCTGGGTTGGATCCATCAGATCTTCCGGTTCTTCTAAATGCAGACCGGTGATCTCATTCAGTTTCTACGCGGCCAGCACGCGATACTCTTTGGTAGAGTTGTTGCCTAAGCCAACCGCTGTACCGCCTAGATTGATCTTGCTTAAGCGTTCTTCACTGACTTTCATGCGGCCATGATCGCGGTGAACAGCATCGGCATATGCAGTAAACTCATTTCCCAGAGTGATCGGTACGGCATCCATAAGCTCCGTTCTGCCCAGTTTGCGGATCTCGGTGAATTCAGCAGCTCTTTCCCTTAGAGATGTTTCCAGCAGATCGCATTCATTGCTCAGATGACGCAGTCTGATGATCGCTGAAATACGCAGAGCGGTAGGACAGTCATCATTGGTAGACTGCCCGCGGTTGACATCATCTAAAGGATGAATGAAAGAATACTCACCTGGTTTATGACCAAGTTTTTTTAAAGCGGCATTGGCAACCACTTCGTTGACATTCATATTGGTCGATGTACCAGCACCGCCTTGAAATGCACTTAAGAAAAAAGAACTGTCATATTTACCAGCAGTGACATCATCACAGGCACTGGCAACTGCCTCATAGATCCCTTTCTCACGGACACCTAACTGTTCATAGGCAAGGGCAGCGGCCTTCTTGACAATGGCCAGGGAATGGATCAGCTGCAGATCTGTGATCTTTCCAGGCAGTTCAAAATTGGATGCTGCTCTTAAGGTATTGATGCCAAATAGGTCATCATCCTGCAGTTCCATAGTACCAAGTGAATCCTGTTCAATACGCATGTTTTATTTTCCCTCCGAAAATGATTCTTTACGGCATGCACCGAATGATTTATCGTTTCATTGTTGCTTGAATTCTGTACCTCATTATAGACAGTAAATAGATATAGATTTCAAGATGATGTTTGATTATTTTAGAACATTTTACTGATGAATTCCTGGTATGTTTTACTTTCAATTAAAGCAGAAAGCTGGTCGACATTATTTGAAAGATTTGTCATCCAGTCAAAGAATGGCTTAACCGCCTGACTTTCCATTTTTTCAACAGCCAAGAGAAAAATGATGCGAACTTCATAAGAGCCCCATTGAACTGGCTTGCGCAGAATCATGACAGAGATATTGGATTGCAGAACAGTGTGGTTGACAGGATGCGGAATAGCAAATCCGCAGCTGAAAGAGGTTGGCGACATCGATTCTCGCTTAAGCAAGGAACTGTAAAAATCTTTGGATACCGCAAGGGAATGATAAAGATCATCGGACAGAAAGCGCAGAATTTCTTCTCGAGAATCAAAGACCATGTCTTTATAGAAATGCTGAGGTCGTATCATTTCTCTGAGGTATTCCGAGTATTCATCCTTCAATCTTTTCTGTTCGATATTATTTAAAACAGAAAAGATCTTCGCTTCATCCTCCCGCGATAAAAAAATGGAGATCTGAACGGTCGGGATAGGCAGATTATGCTGCA
This sequence comes from Erysipelotrichaceae bacterium, assembly GCA_012516665.1. Classification (GTDB taxonomy): domain Bacteria; phylum Bacillota_I; class Bacilli_A; order Erysipelotrichales; family Erysipelotrichaceae; genus Bulleidia. The sequence continues at coordinate 6,643 of JAAYWN010000059.1, read as the reverse complement.
AAGGAACTGAACAGATGATCAGATCAGGATGAAGGCGGAGAATCTTGCTTTCTTCAAAATAATCAAATGCTTCAACAACAGTCATGTATTCAGAAAAGTTTAAGTTCATTCTCTGCAGGATAGAATCTGTGATTGCCTGTGTTTTCGGCATGATCAAAACAGCTCTGAGAAGCTTATCATCTTCAAGACGTTTATATGCCATGCCAAGATGCAGAGCAATAAAGCCGATTTCATCTTCAACAATAGGAATGTTCAGACGCTCGGAAAGATAATTGGCACTGGTGACGCCCAATTCAAAAATCAGAGGAAATTTTCGCTTTATTTCCTGAAGATATAGATTTGCTGCATTGATGTTCTTATGGGATCTTTCAACTAGAGACTGCAGATGCAGGGCCAGTCCTACTTTCAGTACTTCATCATTGCTGAAGTTGATGCCATACTGCTGATCGATATATTGAATCAGATCTGCAACCAGCTCTTTTGCATTGATATCTGCAATGCCAATCAGCTGAGCATCATTATATGCAGAGCCTTTTTTCCCCATTAGAAGCAGAGCAAGCTGCGCAGCTTCGCTGTCTGCAACATGTGTCTGATACAGTTTGCTGATTCTTTGAAAGAATTCTATGGCTATCTTGAATTCTTCAGAATCATAGACTGCTTCGGTTGAATGTGATGACTGTACATATTTTCCATTAATAATGCGGTCAACTGAAATGCCGACATGCAGGATCAAAGATGGAAAAGAAGAATCATCAACAGAGTAGTTATGTGCTTCCAAAATTGTTTCCAAAATATACTTGCATTTCAATAGATCAAAGTTAGTGTACATTGATGCAATTTCATTGATGTTCAGAAAGTTTCTATGTGTTTCATCAAGCATCATGATCTTATAAAGCTCACGGATGCTTTCCTCTGGCCCCTGCAGCGAAAGCAGATCTCCGCTTCTTTGTATTTCCAGATCAGGATATGAGCTGATAGATTTGCGAATGCTCTTGAGATCATTCTCCAGCGTATATTCAGAGATATAAAGATCATTTAAAAGACGATTTACATGGACTCTGTCGCGGCAGACCAAAAGCTGTTTGATAATATAGCTTTTCCGCTCATTTGGTGTCTGCGGAATAGATGAATGGTTCTTTTCACTGACAGCTGTATATGTCATCTGTTCTGGTTCGATACGGTATCCCTGACGGATACTGGATTCAATCAGAGGCTGAACAGTATTGCTGTTGATTGTATTGACATCAGAACGAATAGTACGGTCTGATACATTCAAAATCTTTGAGAGTTCGCGTGCAGTGATCCATCCACCTTGATTTTTTAAGATACTGACTAATTGTTCCTTGCGATTATTCATATATATATCAGCTGTTCTCCGATTCCTATTATAAAGAAGAAACAAAAGCAAGCAACGATACATATTTCCTAGTACTAGGAAATAACTAGCATACATGGATCTTCAAAGGTTCTGTAATATAGTTGCAGGGGCTTGGAAAATGCAGAAATTGGCAAAAAAAGTGCAGCGTCAGATATGGTTCCGATATTTTTATACGACATTAATGGTCACTTTATCTGCACTTATGATCACGGCAGCACTGGAAATATTCTTACGTCCGGCTGGGTTTCTGCCAAGTGGATTTACAGGGCTGGCAAATCTAATACAGATGTCTGCTGAACAAGGCGGGATTCATTTGAATCTAGGCATGATAGTTGTTCTGCTGAACATTCCTGCGGCACTTCTCTGCTTAAAAGAAATTTCACTGAAATTCACAATATTTTCTTCTCTTCAGGTCATTCTGCTTTCGCTTTTTTTGAATTGCTGTCATTTTACGCCGGTATTCGATGATCCAATTCTGAATGCTATTGTTGGAGGAGTTGTTTATGGCCTGGGTATTGTAGTTGCTCTGAAGGGCAATGCAAGTACCGGCGGAACCGACTTTATAGCATTATATATTTCCAATAAAACCGGCAAGGGAATCTGGAATTATGTTTTTCTCTTCAACTGCAGTCTTCTTTGCGTATTTGGCATCAGATTTGGCTGGAAATCTGTCGGATATTCTGTATTATGCCAATTTATATCGACAAAAATGATTGAATCTCTCTATCATCGCTATGAACGTTCGACATTGCAGATTACAACGAAAAGACCAGAGGAATTGGTCAAGGCATATACCAGTCATTATCGCCATGGGATTACGGTCCTGCAGGGCGTAGGCGGTTATTCAAACAGTTCATATTATGTGCTGAATACGGTAGCTTCATCTTATGAGGCAAAAGATATTGCGCATCAGATGCTGAGCGTGGATCCTCACGCCATCATCAATGTATATAAGACTGAAGAATTTTATGGCGGATTCTATCGCGAACCAATGGAATAAGGAGAAAAAGTATGTGGACGATTGCAGCAACATGGCGAATGGCATTGGAAGGTGTTCAGGAGGCCTCGAAGATCTTGGCAGAACAGGGAGATGCCTGTGATGCAGTAGAAACAGCTGGAAAAATGGTAGAAGACAACCAATGGTATAAATCGGTTGGATTCGGCGGATTGCCAAATGAAGAAATGGATGTGGAACTTGATGCTGGTTTTATGGACGGCAGTACGATGGGAGTTGGCGCTGTTGCAGGTATTCATGATTTTGCAAATCCGATATCTATTGCCAGAAGACTGAGCAGTGAAGAAACAAATTGTATGCTTGCAGGATTGGGCGCAGAACGTTTTGCATCTCATGAAGGTTTTGAGAGAAAAAACATGCTGACTGACAGAGCAAAGAGATTATATCGTGAAAAAATCCAGGAAACGAAACAGACGCAGAATCCATATAAAGGTCATGATACGGTTGGTATTGCGGCAGTTGATCAAAATGGGAAAATTGCTGCGGGAACATCTACCAGCGGGCTGTTTCTTAAGAAACCAGGGAGAATCGGAGATTCACCCGTTGTTGGAAGCGGCTTCTATGCAGACAGTGAGATAGGTGCTGCATGTGCTACTGGTCTGGGTGAAGATTTAATGAAGGGATGTATATCTTACGAAATTGTACGTCGCATGAAAGATGGAGAAGCTGTGCAGGCTGCATGTGATCATGCTGTATCTGCTCTGGAACAGAAATTGATAAGAAGCCGTGGGAAAGCAGGAGATCTCTCGGTGGTTGCTATTGATAAGAATGGAAATTATGGTGCAGCAACAAATATAGATGGTTTCTCCTTTGTTGTTATGAAAGAAAATGAAGAGCCAAGAGTATTTGTTACGAAAGCAGACAGCGGGCATACGACATATTCCGAAGCAAGTGAAGAATGGCTGACGAAATATATGTCAACACATAGTGCATTAGTGGAGAAGAAATGAAGATGAAAGTCGAAATATGCTGCGGAAGTTATGATGACTGCATGCAGGCAGAAAAAGGCGGCGCAGATAGAGCTGAACTGAACAGTGCTTTATTCCTTGGCGGTCTGACTCCTTCGGATGCAACTGTCAGAAAAACAATTGAAAACTGTCGCTTACCTATTATATGTATGGTCAGACCTCGCGGAGCTGGATTCTGCTATCAAACATCGGAAGCAGATATTATGTTTTCTGATGCAGAAAGAATGCTGGAGATTGGATGTGCGGGAATTGCTTTCGGTTTTTTGAACGAAGATCGCACAATTAATAAGGCTTGTACAAAAAGAATGATTGATCTGATTCATTCTTATCCAGGCAAAAGAGAAGCAGTTTTCCATCGTGCAATTGACTGTGTTCAGGATATGCATGCTTCTGTGCAGCTTCTGATTTCCTTAGGATGCGATCGCATTCTGACATCAGGCGGTAAAGAGAAAGCACTAGATGGTATGGAAAGAATCAGAGATATGCAAAAAGTATATGGAAAAGAAATTGAAATTTTAGCAGGCAGCGGTATCAATGCTGAAAACGCGGCAGACTTGATTCGGCAAACTGGTATTGCCCAAGTTCATTCAAGCGCAAAAACATGGAACATTGATCCAACGACGACAGTGCAAGATGTCAGCTATGCGTATCACGATAAATTTGATTATGATGCTGTGTCTATATCAAAAGTCAGAGAATTAGCAGATGCAGTACGCAGTATACAGCGCTAAGAAAGAGAAGGGATTATATGGAAGGCAATGAGTTGATCAGTTTTCACATTATTTCAGCAGCAGGGGCATCGAGAAGTCTGTTTATTGAAGCCATGCGTGCAATCCGCGAAGGGAATCTCACGAAAGCAGAAGCTTTGGCAGATCAGGGAACAGAAGAATTCAATAAAGCTCATTTGGAACATGCATCATTGATACAAAAAGAGGCATCAGGTGAAAAAGTGGTGATGGATCTTCTCTTGGTGCACGCAGAAGATCAGATCATGAGTACAGAAACAATCAAGATCTTAACAGATGAAGAACTTGCCTGGGCACAGAAAAATGCAGAAAGAAAGGTTTAGGATATGACAGCAAGAAAAAAAACAAGGACAGCAGTGAATACTAAAGCATCAAGTCGAGTCGGATATTTCATTCGTCGGATACTTGCCTTTGGGCTCGATTATCTGATCGTAAATCGTGTATGCATCATGGCAACAGCACTTGTATATGGAATGATGAACCATGGAGAGGTGATTATTTTGAGTGATCTTTCCAGTGTGCCGCTTCCGCAATGTGCGGTAATCTTGGCAGTGATTTTTATCATAACACTCCTGTATTTTGTTTATATTCCATATCATGTCTGGAAAGGGCAGACACTTGTGCAGCATGTTTTTCAGCTGAAAATGGTCAATGAAGATCATGAGGATGTGGATCTTAAGACACAGCTGAAAAGATTTATTATTGGCTGCCTATTACTGGAAGGAACATTCTATTACTTTACCTCTGTATTAAAGAATGTAGTTATTCTGAAGTTCTTATACAGCAACCCGGAAACAATGGATTGGATCCTGAGCGGTCCGATCTTACTGCTGTCGGCATATTCATTGATCTCGTCTGTGCTTGATAAAAAACAGAGCAGGACGCTGCATGATCGTATCTTTCATACAGAAGTGATTGATATCTATGACGGTACAGGTCATGCATTGTGATTTTCCTAGGAAGCGGAAAAGAGCTTGCAAAGAAGTATAAACAATATCAGCTAGGATAAGGTTAGCAAAAGAGATGAAAGGAGGATAATCATGATTCGAAAGGTATATCTGTTCTGCAATGCCGGGATGTCAACATCATTGATGGCCAGTAAAATGCAGAAAGTTGCAGATGATCATAAGATTCCTGTGGAAGTGAAAGCATTCCCAGATGGACAGATTGATAAGATCGTCGCAGAAAGCAATCCAGATGTCATACTGCTTGGGCCTCAGGTGAAGTATCTGTATGAAAAAATCACAGATAAGTATGGGGATTCAGGAAAACTGATTGATGTCATTGATCAGGAAGATTATGGAAGCATGAATGGTGAACGTGTTTTGAAGCAAGTATTGATCAATCTTAAAAAACAAGAAAGTGAAAAAAAGGGGAAATAATTTATTATGATGAAAAAACTTGAAAGCTGGCTGATGCCGATAGCCAATACTTTGTCTAAGAATAAAGTACTGATATCCATCAGAGATGGCTTCATCTTCGCACTGCCAATGATCGTTATTGGCTCTATCTTCCTGCTTATCTCAAACTTCCCAATTGACGGCTGGTCCGAATTTGTTGCCAGTTTCGCTGGAAAAGGGTGGGAAACCAATTTTGATGCAGTCACTTCAGCGACCTTCGATTGCTATGCGATTCTTGGATGTATGGGTATTGCATATGCCTATGCCCGTGAGAATGGTGTAGACAAGATTGAATGTGCACTTCTTTCGTTAGTTAACTTCTTGATCCTAGCACCTAAGTCTTTCCCTGATTATGTCAATGCCAATGGCAAGGCATTCTCTGGATTTGCGTTTGCAAACTTGGGCACAAAGGGAATCTTCTTAGCTATGATCACGGCAATCTTCACAGTACTGATGTTTAAATTTGTTGTGAAGAAGCACTGGGTCATCAAACTGCCTGATGGTGTTCCGCCAGCAGTTATGGATTCTTTCGCAGCTCTGATCCCAGCTGCATTTACAATGGTCGTCTTCTTTATTGTAAATATTATCTTCACACATACATCATTTGGCAATGCACCTGCTTTCATTTATGCGGTGCTGCAGGCACCTTTGATGGGAGTGGGCCGTTCCGCTGGATTTGAAGTGCTGTATCAGTTCCTGAGTACACTGTTCTGGCTGTTTGGTATCAATGGCCCTGCTGTTACAAATACAATTTTCTCGCCAATCCATCAGGCATTGACACTGGAAAACTACGAAGCAACTGCTGCTGGTCTGCCAATGACAAATATCTTTACCGCAGGGTTCTCCGACTTCTTCTGCAATTTCGGCGGCGGCGGTTCTACATTGGGCTTAGTTATCATGATGGCATTCTTTGCTAAGTCTAAACGCATGAAGACATTGGGAAAACTTTCACTCCCAGCTGCTATCTTTGGAATTAATGAACCGATCATCTTCGGATTTCCAATTGTGTTGAATCCATTAATGGCTATTCCATTTATGCTGGCACCTGTGCTGAATACAATTCTTGCACAGATTGCAACACAGATTGGGTTCATACCAATCACCATCGGTGTTCAGCTGTCATGGACAACACCAAT
>JAAYWN010000214.1 GCA_012516665.1 Erysipelotrichaceae bacterium | reverse complement strand
CTCCTAATTCCATTTTCATAATCCTTACAAGCCTGAATTTTCAATTCATAAGATATTTTTGATTTCCTTCCCATGATAAAATCCCTCCAAGTAGATTTTGTATGTTTCACTTGTCTACTTTGGAGGAATCATATCAATGAAGCATATCAACTTCAGAACTTGGTTTTCATTTATCTAGGTACTCACGATTTGTCATTTACGAAAAATCTGTGGGGGACTGCATCCAAACACATATAAATCAAAAAGACAGGTCATGCTGATTGATACAGCTGACTTGTCTCTTTTTCTCCTCTTCCTTACGATAAGAGTGTTGAGATCTATTGAAAGGGAGGATTATGAATGATTATATATCGGATTTGATCAGCCTTGCTGATCAAGATAGTGAAGTATTCAATGTGGTGACTGTTGGTAATCACAAAAAAGTACACATCCGCCTCAAGAAAAATGAGATGTACTGCCCTGCTTGCGGGTCGCGAATGAAGTCTAAGGGCTGGAGGAGCCGCGAGGTCAACCATCCTGTTCTTCAGGGCGGTTCTCATCTAGTGCTTGTCCTTCATCAGAGAAAATGGCACTGCCCTTACTGTGGTGAATACACCTATGATCAATTTTGCTTCGTTGAAAAGTATAAGCAGAACACAATGCTTGTGCCTTACATGATCATCGATGCGATGCGCGACCTGAATGTGACAGGCAGACAGGTCGCAGAAAGGTTCCAAGTATCTGATACATATGTGCACAATACATTTCTTTCTTATGTATCAATGCCTAGTCGGCCATTGAGCGATGTCATCTCAATCGAGGAGGTATATCTCAATTTCAATTCTGAAAATCTATATGCACCCGTTATACTGGACTTTAGAACGGGAGAGCCCATTGATATCCTGCAGAATCGGAAGCAGGAGACGACAGAGATGTACTTCCGTTATCTGCCAGAAGAAGAAAGGAACCGTGTGAAGATACTTGTCTGTGATATGTATGAGCCTTATATCAATTTTGTCACGAAGTATTTCCCAAATGCTATATGTGTTGTTGATTCGTTCCATGTAATACAGAACCTGATACAAAACTTGCGCTATTATGTGAATAATGTAAAACGCAGATATCAGGAACGAGATAATGCGGCCTTGAAAGAAAAGAATTATCAAACGAACAGAGACAGCCATACAATAAAAGAATCAAATGAAGTTTTTATCTTAAAGCGCTACTACTGGGCCCTGCTGAAAAACAAGGATGATATCGCATATTCGCTGACACCTTATTACAGCCGAAAGCTCAGAATGGCGCTGGATACATTCCAAATAGAGAATATGTTTCTTGATCTGGACCCTGCATTCCGACCAATGAGAGATTTGAAAGAGATCTATATCAGGTTCAATCGTGACCACCAGGACAATCCAGAAGGTGCTGCAGAAGAACTGGATCAGATCATAGAGATCTATAAGAATGCGGACTACCTAATATTCCGAGATTTTGCACGGCTTCTTTCCCGCTATCGCAATGAGATTGTCAATTCATTTATCTATGTGACGATCAAGCTCCATAATCAGAATGATTCTGTTCTCCGCCGCGTATCGAATGGCCCAATGGAATCATGGAATAATATTCCAAAAGATTATAAGCGCAATTCTAATGGTGTCAGCGATTTTGAATATACCCGCAATCGCATCCTGTGGGCAACCAGATCTGATGCACATCCCCGTACTGTGCCAATCAAGAAAATAAAATATGTTCCAACCAAAAAACGTGGACCATATAAGAAGAAAACCAGAAACTAATAATTTAAAGGAT
>JAAYWN010000058.1 GCA_012516665.1 Erysipelotrichaceae bacterium | reverse complement strand
TTCTCCAGATCATCTATACCTATTATTCTACATACTTTCTGAAAATTGAACATACCTATGCAAAGAGAAAAGTCCTATTTCACAGGGGCTTTCCGTGAAAAGGGACTTTCATTTACAATTGATTTATCATATCTAATGAAAGAAATTCTCGTTATAAACATTTTACTTTTCAGTTTTCAGAGGAATCCTTTAAAAAGATTGCATATCCAATTTGGACATGCAATCTATTCTTAGTTATCTGTAATATTAACAGTACCAGAACAGATGAGCTTTCCTGATCTGCGATCATAGAGAAGAATGCCATCATCATCAATAGAAATATGAATTCTATCGCCTATCACATACGCAAAGGAACCAAATACAACTGAAGTCAAAAGATATCCGTGAATATTCAGTTTCAGTGTTGATTCCATACCGGTTGGCATTGATCCATTGACAAATGCATCGATTTTTCCATCCGGTGCCACTTTGATCTTTTCTGGGCGAATTGCAATGACAAAGTCTTCATTGGTTAGAACAACCTTTTCTTTTAAAGCATAATCTTCTTCATCCACACGTTGTATGTGATACTCAAAGACTTCATCCTTGTTTTCCTTTTCTACATTCTTTGAGTTTTTCAACAGTTCTTCTTCCGCAGATCTTTGATTCTCACTTTCTTCATCACGCTTTGCAAACCATTTCTGTACATCAATCGGGTTGCTTGGCATGAACTTCGCATGTTTTCCATTGAAAATCTGCAGATTGAAAGAACCATCTGCTTGCTGCGTACCTTTGCCTTCAATCAGATTAATGGATGGATTGCCGACAAAATCTGCACAGAACAGATTTTTTGGTTCGTTATATAGTTCAAGCGGTGTTGCATATTGCTGAAGGACACCATTATTCATTAAGCAGATCTTTGTAGAAAGCGTCATTGCTTCCATTTGATCATGGGTCACATAAACAAAAGTTGATCCCGTCTCTAAATGCAGTCTCTGCAATTCATAGCGCATCTCTAAGCGAAGCTTTGCATCCAGATTAGATAATGGTTCATCCATGAATAGCACCTGCGGTTCAGGTGCCAGAGTACGCGCAATCGCGACTCTCTGCTGCTGACCGCCTGACAGTTCAGCTGGATACCGATCCATGAACATGCCAATCTTAACAACCCTTGATACTCTTCTGACTGCAAGATCAATTTCTTCTTTGCTTAAGCGGCGTACCTCTTTCAGTACCTGTCCATCTTTGACTACTTCAAAGGCATCATTGAGCTCTTCGCCTTTTGTTTCATGTGCTTTTCTCGCCGCCTCAAGCTGCTCTTCATATTTCTTTTTCTGTTCCTGTGCAGTATGCTCTGGATCGTCGGATTCATGAATGCCTAAGCCTAACAGGGACTTTGCGGTCGGCATGGAGATCGTATAGACATTGATCAGTTTGATCAATGCACGATCTTTATCAACTTTCCCATGACTGTCGCGGACATCTGCCATGACTTCATTCAGTTTATTTCCATTTTCCAATGCACGTATCATATCATTACACACTTTGGCATTTACATCGATCACCGGCTTCTCTTCTTTGACATTCTTTAAGCCAAACGAAATATTCTGGTAAACGGTCATATTCGGCCATAATGCATAGTTCTGGAAAAGAAAGCCAACTTTACGTTTATTCGGTGGGATATTGATTCCCTGTTCACTGTCATACACAATCTGATCCCCAATCTTGATCTGTCCGCTTGTCGGTGTCTCCAGACCAGCAATCATTCTCAAGGTTGTTGTCTTGCCGCAGCCTGATGGACCTAAGATCGTGATGAACGAATTATCGGCAATATCTAGGTTCAGATGGTCTACGCCATAAAACCTGCCCCAGTGCTTTGTTACATTTGTAAGTTTAATTTCTGGCATATGTTTTCTCCTCAATTTCCAATGCCAGAATCCAGACTGGCACCAGTTAGCTTATTCACTACGAAGTTTGAAAATAGGATCGTGACAATTAAGATCAGATTGATCGCACTTGAGAATGCATACAGTCCCATTTCATCAAAGTAATCCAATGTTGTTGAAAGAATGAATCCTTGCGTACATAACAATAGGAACAGTGAAAGTTCTCTGAGGCATGTCATGAACGGAAGCATGAATCCGCTGATGATCGAAGATTTTTGAATCGGGATAATAATATACAGCATGCGCTTGATCCACGGAATATTTTGGATGACCGCTGCTTCTTCGATTTCTCCTGAGAGCTGCAGCATGCTGTTCAAGGCATTTCTGCTCGCGAATGGGATGTACTTGATGACGCCAACAATGATCAGCAGCGTGTAAGTGTTGAAGAGATTGATCTTATCATTGGAGAAAAGAATGAAGAATGCCGCACCTACTGCTAAGCTAGGCATGAGGTATGGCAGAAAGGCCATACTATTGACATAATTCGCCCATTTTGAACGCCTGTTTTTAGATACCGCATAACCAATCAAAGTTCCGATAGTACCGGCGATCAATGCACATGAGATAGAAACAAGCAATGTACCTTTATACGCATTCCATATTGTTGAATTGAATAAGATTCCCGATTGTCCATACATTGCGCTTTCCACCTGCGCATTGCCGCCGACCCACCACTTCGTCGTCAGATTCGCTAGATCTCCTGTATATAAGAAAGAGTAATCGCCTGGATTGGGCAGGAATGTCTCTAAAGCAAAGGAGAGAATTGGGAAGATGCTCGTGAAAAATGTCAGTATAATGAACAGTATTGCAATCACATGTTTCCAAACTTTACCAAGGTCTACTTTTGTGATCTGTCCTGATTTTCCTGTCACCGTTGTATAGTTCTTTCGGCTCTTCAGAGAGATTTGATTTAAGGCAAGGATTGCTACGCCAAACACCATCATCAATACAGCTAGAATACTTGCTTCCCCGGTATATTTACTATTGAGCGAGATATACTTCGTTGCCAAGGTCGTCAAGCCAAGATAATGCGGAACTGGATAAGATCCCATAGCACTGCCGAACACAAGCAGGATGGTAGAAAGGATCGCGGGACGGATCATCGGAATAGTGATCTTCCAAAGTATTTTTCTGCGCGGTGTATTCAGGATCGTCGCTGCTTCTTCTAAGTTGGCATCCATGTTCTTGAAGATACCGCCAATAAGAATGTATGCAAATGGCGCATAATGAAGTCCTAATACCATTGCACTTGGGAATAGTCCGCGGCACCACCAGTTCGGCATATTCACATTCAGCAAAGATGCCAGCAAACCATTTGCCGTACCAGTCACAGCATTGGAATTGAATAAGTTCTGCCACACGACTGCCAATGTCCATTGCGGCATAATATATGGGAAAATAAATATGGCGCTGAGGTATTTCCTGTATTTCATGTTTGTGCGCGTCACTAAGTAAGCAAATATCCCGCCATATAGGATAGCAATGACACATGTAAACACGGCTAAGCCAATTGTATTCCCCATCGGTTCCCAAAGATTTGAGACCGCCAATTTGCTTGTAAACAAATCCGTATAGTTCACAACGGACCATCCGGATGCCTGTCCGGAAAGATATTGATCAATTGTGCCGAGATGTACTTTGAATGTATCTTCCACGATTGCAATGATCGGTGCAATTGCCGAAATTGTGCATGTAATGCCGAATAGCAGCAAAATCATTTTTGTCGGATTCGAAAGAAAGGTTTTAACGCGATTTATGAACACAGCTTTTTTATTCACTGTTCCTGTTTTTTCCATATGATCAATCAATCTCCTTGAAAGCAAAGCGTCCGAAACTGATTCGACTTCGGGCGCTTCATGCTAGTAAACGTTATTTTGTTTCGCCGCTGAATTTATCTAATGTTTCGATCCAGCTGCCGACTGTAAAGGCAACGGATGCACAGTATTCTGGATCTTCCAGTACGAGCTTGCCGTTCTTGACCCACCAGTCATATCCTTTATCATCTTTTGCCGGATAGACATCGATGCCGTCTACATAGCCGCCCTGAAGGTGATTGTACTTTGTTTCTGTTTCTTTCAATACCGTTGGATTCGATGAGTATCCGCCCATATCTTTTCCCCATGCGGAGAAGCCTTCCTGCGTGCATGTCATATAGGCAATGAAAGCTGCTGCAGTCCAAGGAAGAGGACTGTTCTTCGTTAGGAATAAATAATGAGAATAACCATATCCGCCAATACCCTGATAGCCATCCTGGTAGGCAGCGACCGTAACGTTGTTGACAGATTGCTCAGAAGATTCCTGAATGGAACGAAGTTTGGAATATACTAATAGACCAGACTGATCGACCGCAGAAGCTGAAGTCAGTGTGTTGCATATTGGGCCGTCATCTGTCTGTGCATTGTATCCATTGACCCAAAGCTTGATCCAAGCCAATGCATATGCGCCATTGTCACCAAGGCTGAATTCCTTGGCATCTTTTCCCATTTCATCAATGGTCGGCTGCAGAATGGATTTCTGGGCTGAAGGCAGTGCATCAAATGCATCTTTCAGAGTCTTGGCATATTCATCCTTTGTCAGCATATATAAGAAGTTCTTGCCAACGATCTCAGAATCAATGTCCATATACAATGAATGTGCATCTGGCATGACAAAGTCCCAGCAATTCTTCCATGTCTTTGTACCTTTGTTGTTGAATTCAAATACTTTATTCAATGTCTGCAATGACAGGAATCCTTTGTAATCATCTGCTGTTGTATTGTTGGCATCCGCCCAATCCTTAGGGATGAATGTCTTCAATATTCCCGGCTGATTCATTTTTGATTCAATCTGGTTCCCATCCTGGATCAGTGTCATGGCAAATGTGCCTTCGCTCTTGACAGAGTCAGCTTGTAGCTGCTCAAAGATCTTGTTATTCTTTGGCTGCTGCCATTCAAATGTCATGTTGTAAGTTGGATCGATTTTCTGTAAGTAAGAGATGAACAGCGGCAATGCTGTTTTTCCGCGGCTGGAATTTCCTAAGCCATAGAATGTCTTGCCATTTGATTCTTCAATTGCTTTTTTGCACAGCTCATCAAGGCTCATGCCCTCTGCTTCTTTGATGACCGCATCGATTCCTGTCAATTCTGTTTTTGCCGAAGCAGAGCTGGCTGCTGAACCGCTGCAGCCGACCAGTGATACTGCCATAACGCCAGACAGTATGGATGTTATGAAACGCTTGTTCATTTTTTCTTTCCTCCTATTGAACCCATATCCTTTGTTTCAATACTTGTATTCTAGGAGGAAATGTAAGCGTTTACTATTGGAGAAATCTGACATTTCTATTGATTTTCAAACCTTAGTGCAATCCTGATTTTGAAATGCCGTTGGCGTCATCTGATAGATCTTACGGAAAAGAGACGAAAAATAAGCAACATCGCTGTACCCGCACATTTCACAGACTTCATAGACCTTATAATTCTGACGATTCTTTAAAAGCAATGCCGCTTTTTTCATACGGACCTGCGTAATATAGGCTGCTATCGTCATATTCATTTCCTTTTTAAAAAGACGGGAGATGTATCCTTGCGAAATTCTCAAATTATCTGCAATCGTGGCAATCGATAACTGCGGACTGCTGTATTGTTCTTCAATATAAGAGATCGTTTCTCTGACAAATCGATTCGAATCTGCCAGATTTTCTTCTTCACTGGGATTCTGAATCAGCTTAGGCAGAATGCGACGGACACTGTCCTCTAATTCTCCATCTTCAAACGGTTTCAGGATGTAATCCGCTGCCAATAAGCGCAATGCATCTCGTGCATAGTTAAATTCATCATACGCTGTCAGAAAGATCATCTGTACGTTTTCACCATTGTCCCGCAATCTTTGCAAGAGATCGATTCCATCGCATTTAGGCATCCGAATATCACTGATGATCAGATCCGGTCTTTCTGCTTCATACTTGGCTAAAGCATCCAATCCATTTTCCGCCATCGAACACACCGTACAATTCAATGATTTCCAATCGATTTGTTCTGCCATTCCATTTCTGACATACATCTCATCATCTACGATCATTACTTTATACATTTTCAATTTCCTTCTTCTTTGGTATCAAGATTTCAATTTCTGTGCCGCCTGTTTCTTTATTCATTGCCAGTAATCCTGAAGCAGTACCGTAATTCAGACGGAGGATCATATCCACATTATATAGACCAATGTGCCCGTTTCTGTCATTCCAATCATGCTTGTTGATCTTCTTCAGCATTTCTTCCGGCATGCCGCAGCCACTATCGCTGACAATCAAGCGGATCTCTTCTTCTGTCTCTTCCGCTTTTATTGTTATAATCCCTTTTTCAACGTCTTCAAATCCATGTTTGATCGAATTTTCGACAATCGGCTGCAAGATCAGTTTTGGAATCTCATATTCATACAAGGAATCCGGGATTGAGAAATCCAGTTCAAATTTCCCATTAAACCGAATATTCTGTATATCGATATAATCTGCGCACAGCTGGCATTCTTCCTTTAAGGATATAAATGGCTGCCGATCAATACTTGTCCGCAGAATCCTAGCCAATTTTGCGGATAGTAAAGCAATCGGTTCGGCATGCGCACTTTTGGCCATCCATTTAATTGTATCTAAAGTGTTATAAAGAAAATGAGGATTGAGCTGGGCGGTCATCATGGCTATCTGTATATCCGATAATTTCTTTTGCGTTTCAATCTTCTGTTCAACAAAATTATCAAGTTCTTCGGTCATCATATTGAAATTTTCCGACAAAGTACCAAACTCATCTTTTCGGTTCTCTTTGATTCGGACATTGAGATCGCCTTCTTGGACTTTTTTCATTGCCGTGTTCATCTGTTTCAATGGTTCCGAAAAAGAACGGCTGAAAAGCCAGGCAGCAGCAAAACAAAGAGCGATACTGATCGATCCCAGCAAGTATAATAGACGATACATCCCTGATAGAGTCTTATTTGATAATAGAGGCAGCTTCAAAAAAATGGTATAAAATTCTGTATCCGGGATTTTCTTTAAATACACGTCATATTTATCAAGATAGGAGGGAATCGATCCCGTCCGAATTACTTGACTGCGGATCTCTGAATTGACATTCAATATATCTGCTGTGCCTGCCGCATATACCGTCTCCATAGAAGAATCCACAATATGGATTCCTTCCTGTGAGGAGACGATGCCCGCAAGGAGATAGCTGATATTGGAGCTTTTCATAGAAGCAACCATATAGCCAGTTACCGTATTCTGATCCCGAATTGCTTTTGCGATACGCAGAACAGACTGATTGTTCTCTTCTTCTGCACTAATAATGACATTTTCAGGTGCCTGCGCAGCATCTCTCAAAATGCCCCAGTAATCAGGAAGATCCAGCAGTTCATTGGTCGATAAAAGACAGGTGCCATTTATACTGTACACTGCAAAATCAGCGTATTCTCTGTACCCAGCAGTTGTCTCATACAGGCGGCTGTACGCTTGGGCTTGATTGCTTGCAAAAGTCTTATCCGTATAAAACGACGGATCATTCTGCAATGTCGAAAAAGCATCTTTAATACCTGAAAATATGATACCGAATCGATAATCTACTTCTTTCGCTGCTGCGTTGAATTGCTTCACTTCTTCATTTTTCGTGTTATCCTGCAAGATCTTTACCATTAAGAAACCAATCAGGACAATTGGAATGAAGGAAAGAGCCAAAAAGCTCACTAATAGTTTATTGTGGAAAGATCCGCGGATCATTCGATTGAAAGATCTCACTGGTTTGCTGTGTCCCATAAGCTCAGTGCCTCTCCTTCTGTTCGCAAAGCCCAGCCCAGATCAAAATCTGCATAGTTGATTTCAGGAGTCTGCACAGATGGCTCCACATCTGTTCTGACACTGCGCCGATACATTTTATCGACCAATAATCTTTGGACATCTTTACTGATAGTAAAATCAATGAATTTTTCAGCATTTTCACGATGGGCACAGTCTTTGATCAAAAAACTGCCATCAGGGATAGATACGGTGCCATCCACAGGATAAATGATTCCTACATCGTCATGTTCCTGGGTCCATTTCAGTGCCGTCTCTTCCAATGCAATACCAACTAAACTGCTTCCTGTCTCAATCGATGGCAGAACATCCCCAGAGCTTCTTAACAACTCCCCATTCAATTGATTGCTGAAACGATTCACTGCATTTTTCTCACCAATATCAAGAAGTGACATAAAAGATAATAAGATTGTTATGCTCGTTCCAGAATTATGCGGATTCGCAAAAGCTATTTTCCCTATCCATTTAAAACTGAGAAAATCATTCCACCTCTTTGGCGCATCTTCTTCATTGACTAATTTCCGATTAAACACAAAAACGAACGGAAGATCAGAAAACAAAGTGTATTTCCCTTCTTTTGATGAATATCTTGATTCTACCTGATTCTGTTCCTTAGCAACATACGGTTCGATCAGATCACTATACTGCTGAAATAGTTCAATTCCGCCGCCAAACATTAGATCTGCTTCCGCACCATTTTTAATTTCATTCAATACCTGCATGGTGCCACCAGCATGTACCTCAACAGTTATGCCGGTTCTTTTTTCAAATTCCCGTATAATTGGTGTATACACATCTGCTTTATGACTGCTGTAAACAATCAGTGTCTTATCTGGATCAATTGAAAATGGGATTGCCTCCGCAGATGGGCTTGTACAAGCTGAAAGTCCACTGACGATCAGTGCAATTGCAATGAGTGGAACAATGTATTTTTTAAGTATTTTGCTCATAACTTCTGCTAATCAAAGATACATGCTGAATCTTGAATTGTTCGCCTTTCACTTGTGGAGCATTTTTCTCGTATACCAAATATACCACACTTCTTGAAAGGATAGTTTCCCAGTCATGAAGCATTTGATATTCAAAGAATACAGCCAATAGGATTGAGACTGAGATCTTAATCAAAAAAGAAAATGAACGCGGGACTATCCGCCAATATATTGGTCCACCGCCCACAGATATCCCGAAGTTTATTTATAATAACAAATGAAATCTTTTTCATTTCTCTTTGCATGATCCATACTCAACGTCATTGCCATCAGTCAAAACAAAAAGGTGAACTCAATCCTCTTTGGAATCCCGTCCACCTTCAGCCATTCTGATCACAATAAGATCTTGAAAAGATATAATTAACTTAACGATACAATTGCAATGCCAAATGCACTACTGCAGTATCCGTTTTGGCTGATACCGTATCTGATGGAATGTATCCTTATTAGGAATAAAGTTCTCCTTCTTATCCAATGTTCCCTCTTCTGCTTCCTGTATCAATTCTTCGGACAGATGATAGGTTGTTTTTACCTGTTCTTCTGTCTGCTGTCCTTCGCTGTGACCATCCCATCCAGAATATCCTTTTTCAAAGTATTCTATGATCTGCTTAGCTCCAGTCTGCCATGTCTTCATCCCTGTACATCCAGGCAGATGCATCCAAAGAGAGATATTGATATCATCTCCGGTAAAGATCATCTTGTTTGCATCATCAATAAATACAGCTGATCCTTTCGTATGTCCTGGCACGGCCATTGCATGGACTGTCCTTCCGCCTAAATTGAACATCTGCCCATCTATCAGTTCATGGCGCACAGAATGGTAGAACAGTTTAGGCATAATAGGATCTTTTATCTTTGACATTTTGATCATGATCCGGCTGAAGACCGGCATGCTAAGAAATGAATATGACATAGCAAAGTCTTCTTTCATAACATAGTACTCATGAAAGTGAGAAAGACCTCCTGCATGATCTGGATGCATATGTGTCAATACAACAGTAATAGGCAATGCCGTGATCTTATCGATGATCTCTTTAACATTGCCTAATCCTATACCTGTATCAATTAACAAAGCACCGCTGTTTCCTAGCAGCAGGTAGCAATTCACCATACCTGATTCACTGATTTTCCAAGCATTATTGCCTATTTCTGAAGCTGAATGATATTTTGTAGTGATCATATAAATGCCTCTCTATAGGTATATTGTAATCTATACAGAATAATAATTTCACCGTATCCAAACACATTGAATGAAGGTATTAAACTATTTGATTTTTTAATAAACAGTTGCCTCCTTCACTTTCCTTATTGCTTAAATAATGATTTACTGTTTGACCAAACTATTGTTATTCTTCCTAGAGATTTAAACCTTTTTTATCTAAGCCTCAATCACGTCAATTCATAGTCCAACATCTTTACCTTATTCAATAACCACTATGTAATCTGTTGACAGTTTATCAAATGTAAGATCAGTCATTGACAGTGTTTCTTCTAGATTCTCATTTAAAACACCATCTGTATAGGATGCACGCTGACTTGGCTTATCAATTAAGATCCATTTCAATTGTGTGTAAGAATACTTTCCAAATGCAATCCATTGTGGATAATTAATAGCCATAGGGTTTTGTGTGAAGTATATTTTTCCCGCATTAGCTGCAGTTGCTGCTGCATGACCAATAAACAGCATTGTCGAAAGCTTTGGATTCTTTTCTCTATTCAACGAAATTGGTATTGATTCCTTCACTGAATGTCCTTCTTTTATCCTTTTGATAGCATAGCTAATACGAATAACAGCTTCGACTATCATCACTGGTATAGACAGCGTGCAAAAATGAATAAAATCATAGCCCTCGTAATACATTCCCTGTACAATCTGCGCAATCGTCTGATCTTTTTCACCAATATTTCCAAATTGAAGCAAATTGAATAGTCCCATCAGTGGAGCAGGTAGTCCCATTGA
>JAAYWN010000057.1 GCA_012516665.1 Erysipelotrichaceae bacterium | reverse complement strand
CAGATCGTCAGATCCCCAGGCGCTTATTTTGATATTCAGACAGAAGAGCGCACAGGACATGATACCTTTTCCTGTGAACTGATCCCAAGCCGCGGAACATGGCTGGAGTTCATGTCTGATGATAAGAAGGCTGCTCTTGGCCGTATCATGAATGTATCGATCGATCGTAAGAGAAAGGTCCTTTCTTCTGTTCTCTTTAAGGCTATCGGTATGTCACTGAACCTGGAAAAGGGCGAGGATGCTTTTGACACAACAAAAATGAAGAAGTTCCTGAAGGCATTGAACAGAGATGTCTATGAGGACGTTGTTGTACCGGAAGAGGATCGTGAATTTCAGAATGACTATATGCTTCTGTATACTTCTGTCTTTGGAAACTATGAAGAAGTCAGAAATACATTGGCTGCAGATAAAACAAAGACGGCACATGATGCATTGATCACTGTATATGAGAACCAGAGAGTTGATGAAATTGCAACCGTTGATGGTGCTTTGAGCTTGATGGATGCAAAATTCTTTGATTACAGAAGATATGATCTGACAAAGGCTGGCCGCTATAAGGTCAGAAAGAAGCTGAATATCCTTGACCGTATGGAAGGCAATACGATTGCTGAAGATCTGATCGGGGCAAATGGGAAAGTACTCTGCAAGAAGGGCACAGTCATCAACAAGGCAGAACGCAATGCATTGAGAGATGAGATCAATAAGGGCATCAATATGAGAGCTCTTCCTTTCGTGCACATGTTCTCACATCCTACCGTTGCAAAGATGGATGCTAAGGGAACAAATGCTTTGGTTGGACATGTATTGGCTGAGGATCTGAATGGATCCAATGTTGATCTTGAAATGGGCACTGTTATTACTGAAAAGGATGCCAAGGCAATTGCCAAGGACTGTGATGAGGTGGATGTATATTCAGGCATCTATGCACAGGAAGTCAAGGTCAGCAATGACAATGTCAATGCGGTATTGGATCTTGGCACAAGACTGTATTCTATCGGCAGAGTAACCAAGAAGGATGAAGATCTTGTCGGTGAAGATGAAGAACCGCTGATTGAAAGATATATTCCGGATGCGGATCTTGCAAAGATCACCGTTGCTGTGCAGGAACAGATTGTTTCGGCAGCGACAAAGTCAAAGGATATTTCTATTTGGCTGGTCGGCGCAGGCGTGCAGGAGATCAAGGTCATCAATGAGGCAGGTACAACTGTCGATCTGATCGGCATTGACCCATTGAATGACAAGCATACGATCACAATGTCTGATATGTATGCACTGTACAACTATGAATTGACAATGCTTGACGGTGTTGGCAGTCAGGATGATATTGATATGCTGGCAAACTGCCGTATCCGTACTGTCGGCGAACTGATCCAGAATCAGTTCCGTATCGGTCTGTCCCGTATGGAGAGAGTTGTCAAGGAAAGAATGTCCATCAGTGAGATCACCAATCTGACCCCGAAGCAGCTGACAAATACACGTCCGCTGACTTCAGCAATCAAGGAATTCTTCTCTTCTTCACAGCTGTCGCAATTCATGGACCAGGAAAATCCGTTGGCTGAGCTTTCGAACAAGAGACGTATTTCCGCATTGGGCCCAGGCGGTCTGACACGTGAAAGAGCTTCCTTTGAAGTTCGTGATATTCATAACTCTCACTATGGCAGGATCTGCCCGATCGAGACACCTGAAGGACCGAACATTGGTCTGATCAACTATCTGACGACATATGCGAAGGTCAATGAGTATGGCTTTATTGAAACCCCTTATCGTAAGGTAGATAAGAATGGCATTGTCACAAATGACATTGTTTATATGGATGCAGCTGAAGAGTATGATCATACGATCGCGCAGCTGGACAACTTGGCTGACGGAAAGATCGTCGGTGATAAGATCGTTGCCCGTGTTGCCGGTGAAACAGTTATGGTCGATCGTGATCAGGTAGATTACGCGGATGTATCGCCTAGACAAGTCGTATCTGTCGCTACCGCATGCGTTCCTTTCTTGGAGAACGATGATGGTCACAGAGCTTTGATGGGTGCCAACATGCAGAGACAGGCTGTACCTCTGCTGAATCCGCACAGTGCTTATGTAGGCACTGGCATGGAACATGCGATTGCCCGTTATTCCGGGGCTGCCTGCACGGCTACAGCAGATGGTGTTGTAACGTATGTAGATGCAGATAAGATCGCCGTTACAGAAAAAGATAACAAAGAACATATTTATACACTGACAAAGTATCAGAGATCCAATGCTTCGACATGCCTCAACCAGAAGCCGATCGTGGTAGATGGTGAGAAGGTCAAGGCAGGCGATATCTTGGCAGATGGTCCTTCGATGGATAATGGCGAACTGGCATTGGGCCAGAACGTCACCGTAGCCTTTATGACTTGGCATGGCTACAACTATGAAGATGCGATCATCATGTCTGAAAAGATGCAGTCTGAAGATTACTATACTTCTGTTCATATTGAAGAATATGATATCGAATGCCGCGGTACAAAGCTTGGTGCCGAGGAGATCACCAGAGATATTCCGAATGTTTCTGAGAGTGCATGCCGCAACTTGGATGGCAGAGGAAT
>JAAYWN010000056.1 GCA_012516665.1 Erysipelotrichaceae bacterium | reverse complement strand
TATATACCTTAGTATTGCATATTTTAGCATGATGGAAGATATGATAGCAACCGTCAAAAAAAAACCAGGAAAGATCTCCTGGTCTAAAGCTGCTGCAATGCTTTTAGTTTCAATTCTTTGCATGCTTCAATTTTTTCTTTTGAACCAATGACACAGATCGAGCTTCCAGCCAATACTTCTTTCAGCATCTCACCATATTTCTTCAGCTGCTTCTTATTCATTGACAGAAGCTCTTTTCTTCCTTTGGCACGCATTGCTTGATCAACATGGCTGAAATACATGGCATCGCCGACTCTCACTTTCATCGCCGGTGAAAGCAAAGGCTCGCCGGAAGCAATTGTGCCAATGATCATCTGATCGAGATCCATATCGTTATCGGCCAGCTGAATGAGATAATCTGCCGCATCTTTCGCCGCATGATACAGATTCATTGGATCTGGATCACGATAAGAATAGATACCAACACTGCCATTTTCATTCACCGCAAAGCCAGTCCCATAAGCACCGCCCTTGACTCTGACTTCATTCCACAGCCAATCATATGTCAGGATATGTGCCATGACCTTCATGCATGGTTCATAGTTATATTTAAAATGCGTGATATTTGTATTGATTGCACCATAAGCAATACCTGCTGGTATGATCAAGGACTGTCTGTCTTCTGTTAGCAGCGGATAGTGCATTTTTGCTTTATTGGCATCATAATCATGCAGCATATCAATGACTTGTTCCGCCATAGCAGTATTTTCATCCCCACTGATAGAAATGGTCACTCTTGCCTTTGAGAAGATGATGTCCGCATACATCTCGCACTCCTGCCGGAATGTCTCAAACTTTTCATCATACGCATCTTCCAATTCCTTCTCGTAGCGTCCGCTTTCATAACCGCCGACAAATTCACGGAAGACACCTTCCGCCGATTGATGAGCCGATGCTCTGCGCATGGCATCCCCATGTCCGGCATTGATCAGTTCCTGACGGAAGCTTTCATTGTCCTGTTTCAGCAATGACAGGATCGGTTCTTTTTCATACAGCGTATCGAACAGGATCTCTTTTAAGATCGGTACTGCTTTATGAATATTCTGCTGCAGTGCAGAAATAGAAATGCCAATGATCGGATAGCAGGAATCTGCTTCATTTCTCTGCGAATATGCCTCTAAGTATATATTGAGGTCGCCGAGATCTCTTTTCATATTTTCCTGCAGTTGCGATAAAGTATGTTCCTTTGTGCGCAGATTCGTCATCAGCGTTGACCAGAATCCTAACGATGACAGATGATCGCGTGTAATACCAGCCAAGTTGAAATATAGATTCAGATACACAATACGATCTTCCTGCGGATGGATCAGCACTGGCACACCGCCGATCTCTTTTTCTTCATACGGAAAAGGAACAGGTTCTTTCTGGATATCGCTCAAGGACAGTTTTGGCAGCGTATCCAACGCTTCCGGAATATCTTCTGCTGCCTGCCAATTATCCAAGTTCTCATTCAGCGAAACATATTCTTTAACATTCATTCCCCAAGAAGTTTTTGCTGCCTGAAGTTTTTCTTTTTCCCGTTTGATCCTCTGTACACCGGCTTTCTTTGAAGGCACCGCAATGACTGTCTGCAGATGATCTTCATCCAGCAGGAAATCCTTCAGCAATTCTTCAAAATAACCATCCTGCACTTTCTGACGCAGTTTTTCAAAGATCTCCCCTTCCTGCAGATACAGGGTAGGATCTCCCTCATACAGCCAGCTGTTCATCGCTCTTTCGGCATACATCAATCCCGCCGGTTCATGCTTTTCCCAGTATTTGAATTCCATCTGATTTAAGGTGGCAATGATCTCATCATGATTCAGGCCTTCTTTGACCAAGGTCTCGGCAGTATCATGGATCACTTTATGCAATGCTTCGTATTGATCTTCATTAGTATTGCGGATGGTCAGAACAGCCCATGGCTGCTGAATGCCATTGTAGACACCAAGTTCTACATCTTCGCCAAGTCCGGCATCAATGATATTCTTTTTCAGCAATGCTTCATTATTGGCTACAACAACATCATCCAGAGCAGACCATGCAATATTCTTTTCTACTTCATCATAAGAAGCAATGATCTTAGCAATGGATATCTGTGTACGATCCTTGATCTGATCTTCTTCTTCGATCTCATATTCGCATTTTCTGACCGCTGCTTTTTCAACTGCCTGCATCGGTATAGAAAAATTCTTATCTTCTTTCTGATATTTTGAAAAATATGCATCATTGATAAAAGCCAGCGCTTCATCAATGTTCAGATCGCCATCCAGCCATACTCTTGCATTGGAAGGATGATAGAACTTCTGATGGGTCTCAATGAACTTCTCATAGGTCAGATCGGTAATATGTTCCGGATCTCCTCCGGATACATACTGATAGCAGTTATCTTTGAACAGCATGCGGTTCAATTCATCGATCATGATCTCATCTACCGATGAAAAGGCACCCTTCATTTCATTTAAGACAACGCCCTTATAAACAGGTGCTTCTTTTTCATCTCTGATCTCATAATGCCAGCCTTCCTGATAGAAGATATTCGGATTCGTATAGATTGCCGGATGAAAGACAGCATCCATATACACCGACATCAGATTCATAAAGTCCTTTTCATTGCGGGATGAAATAGGAAACATCGTCTTATCCGGTGCTGTAAAAGCATTCAGGAATGTCTGCATGGAGCTTTTTAATAATTGTACAAACGGCTCTTTCACAGGATACTTTTCAGATCCATTTAAAACGGAGTGTTCCAGTATATGAAAGACGCCAGTATCATCGCTGGGGATCGTCTTGAACGTAATAGCAAATGTCTTATTGTCATCTCTGCGGTCAAGCCATACAAGCTGTGCGCCTGTCTTCTGATGCTCAAATTCATACAGTGTCCCTTCGCAGTCCTTCAGGGCCTGTATCTTTTTCAATGCAAAACCATGGTACTTCTCATTCAGTTTCAGTTCCATAAAGCCTCCATAAGCAGTATCATTGTATCATTTCTCTGTCACAAAAAAGCACTGTCCTGCTCTACAAAAAAAATAGAATACCCTTTCAGATATTCTATCATTTTAAAGATCGATCTTTTCAAAGTCCTGGCAGGATGCTTTTATGCTGAAGCAGGATGCTGCAGCAAATATGATCGCACTGCCGCCAAGGATCAGATACTGTATGCCCAGGCCTTCTGTACAGCTGTTCAGAAATGCCATACCTGGAAAATGATGAAGTGCTTCTGCAGCTCCTACGATCAGGAACTCGGCCATGCCGCTGAACAGAAATGGTCTGCCCAAAGCATACGCTGTTTTCCAATAGCCTCTGATAAAGATACTATTGAACGCTGCAAACATAAGCAGGATATAGCCAAGATATGCAGGATCAGCATTCATCATTGGATTATTCACATATACAGATACATCCTTCCATGCCGTCATGCGGAATACCGTCAGGCAGGTACATAAGATCACATAGATCCCTTCAATGCATATAGCAAAAAGATATCTTGCCTTGACGGCATCTGTTTTGGATATCGGCATCAGAACGGTATACAGAAGATCATTCTGTTCTCTTGCTGAAAGAAAAGATTGGAAGATCCCTAAGCAGACAAAAAATGCACCAACGAGGATCGGATAGCCAGGGATCAAAGTCATGAAAGCAAATAGCAGAAAGAGATATGTCAAAGGCAATGCGGTAAAGCAGAACTCTTTATACAATAGTTTTTTCATAGCCTTATTTCCCATCAAAAGACAGTGGGCTCCTTTCCAAATTCACCATAATATCTTCCAAAGAGTGTTCTGCCGGATGATCTGCCATGAATGCATGCATAGGCTTGGAAGCAATCACCTTGCCTTCCTTCAGATATGTTATACTGTCCGCGCATTTCTCCAGATCCGTCGTAATATGCGTAGAGAATAAGATCGATGTTCCCTGTTTTGCCAAATATTGAAAGATCTCCAGCAGTTCCTCACGGGATACCGGATCTAGGCCGCTGGTCGGTTCATCCAAGATCAGCAGTTCCGCATGATGGGACAGAGCCGTCGTCAGACTGAATTTCACTTTCATGCCCTCCGACAGTTCCATCAGCTTTTTTGTTTCATCCAGGCCAAACAACTTTATATATTTCTGGTATGCATCTTCATCCCAGCTGTCATAGAACGTCTTCGTCATCCTAGCAATATCGCTGATCTTTTTCCGCGGATAGAATATATTGGCTCCCGAAGCATATCCAATCTTCTGCCGTACCGTATTTTCTTTCTGATGAATAGACTGGCCAAAGAAAAGTACCTCGCCATGATCTGGATGAACAAGATCCAGCATCGACTTCATCGTCGTTGTTTTGCCGGCACCATTCCGGCCGATCAATCCCATAATAGATCCCTGTTCCATAGTAAAGGAAACATCCTTCAGCTGGAACTTTGGATATGTTTTGCATAGATCCTTTACCTGCAGTATTTCACTCATATCAGTCCTCTTTCTTTAATGCATGTTCTATTTCATTCATCAGTTCTGCCATCTTTTCAGATGAGATCAGAGCCAATCCCTGTTCTTCATCCCCCAGCACCAAGATCGTGCTGCCAGGCTGAATATGAAAGACCTCTCTGGCTTTCTTAGGTATGACGATCTGCCCCTTTTCACCTACCGTGACCGGTCCAAACAGATGCTTTCCTTTCGGCGGTATACCAACCCCGCTCTTATCCTGAGAAAAGTTCACCAGATCATCCAGCGAAATTTGATACAGTTCTGCCATGCGCACGCATTTTTCTACATCCGGTACGGACTCTCCGTTTTCCCACTTAGCCAGCGACTGACGCGATACACCGATCTTTTCTGCCGCAGCTTCTTGGGAATAATGATGCAGTTTTCTTAAAGTAAGTAAATTATCCTTCAGCATACTTTTCCTACTTTCTTTTGGATACATTTTCATTATATGTTATATAAAGGCATTTTCTACCAACCAAGCATTGCAGATTCAGCACTATTCTGTTAACTTTACTTTACAAATTAAAAGAGGCTCAGCGAGCCTCCGGTGTGATCTGTACAAAGTATGTATTTCCCGTTGAAGGGGATGATGCACTGCTGCCATAGTTGAAATAATCTGCCGAGCAGAAGTTGAAGACCGTCTCCGCGGCTGGCATCTCAAAGACAAGTGTTCCCTTTTTTGTCTCCGACTGTTCAAGGTCATAGCTGCTTGGAAGCTCATCTGCAAGATAAGATCCTGAGATCGGCAGAACATAACTGATATCGCTTGATGCGGATGCCGTACTTTCACTGTCCTCATCATCAGAACTGCTCAAGGTCTGCAGCTGGAAGTGATGGTCGGTCAATGATAATTTTCCTTTATATGTATTTTCAATAGTTACAGATACAACAACAAACATCTTTCCATCCTGCGGCTTATGTTCGCCGATTGCCAAAGTACTGTAGCAGTCCTCCACGGTGAACTGATAGAACATTGTCGATACATTTTCGTGAATGTTTCCCGTGATCGTTTTATAGCTGGTGCAGGCGGTCAGCACGCATACAGCCAATCCTGCCAGAAAGTATTTTATTCTTCTCTTCATCCCTTCTCCTTCATTCTTCTGCTGTATCATACAGAATGATCCATCCTGTACCATCAATATAATATCCCTTGGCGACCTGGCTGTTATTATTCCGGATGATCATTGTATATGGATCTCCCTGTTCTGTATAAGTATAAAGAATATCTTCATTGGACGCATACGGAAGAATACTGTCGGTCTTATTTCTTTTGACTGTCTTTTCTTTGACTCTGCCATTGTCATCGTATTCATAGGCAGTTTCGGTGACAATATCGCCATTTTCTTCTGTTTCCGTTTCATGGATCAGATTTCCCCGGCGATCATATTTATAGACCGTGGATGTGCCATCATCATTCTTGATCTCGATCAGCTGATCATCCTTATAAGTATATTCAGCCTTGACCGTTCCTGTACTGGATCTTACCGATGCCGAAGCAATCTGATCATCTTCATAGCTGTAGCTGTAATTCGTCTTCTTGATCGATGAAGAAGTCGTCACTGTCTTCAGCAGCGGATTGTTATGTTCATCATAAGAAACTGCTTCTACGGAATACGTTACCGTCCCATCATCCTTCAGGATCCAAGATGCTTCGATCTGCTGATCTTCCGCAAACTGATTGTAATTTATTTTGCTTGTATAGTTTGATACATATTCCTTCATCGCTTTTAAGGAACGGTCATCATTGTATTCCAGATCGACCTGATACAGTGTTCTGCCTTTCTTCACTGCACAAAGCTTTACCGGATCTCCCCATGCATTGAAGATATTTCCATCATCATCTGTATATGTACCATTGTTCTGCACTGCCTGCAGACGGATATTTGTATGATCATCCTCATCCAGGTCATACTGCTTCTGCAGATATTCTGCCGCAGTGCCATAGTTGCGGTCCGTTACAGACACATCCGCCAATTTTTCATATGTACGGATCAGCGCATCTTTTACGCCCTTCTGATCGCTCCGGCAGGCAAGATATTCCTGCAATGCCTTAGTATAATCTCCCTGTGCATAATACACATCTCCAAGTTTCAGCCCCGCATCTTCACTGCCTCCGTATCTCTTAGCATTTAGCAATGGTTCAGTTGCTTCATCATATTTTTCTTCTGCCAGCAAGGCCGTTCCCTTAAGATATTCATTGTGCGCATAGTTCTTGATGCCTAGAAAGCTCCCAACGATCAAAGCAGCGATCACTGCAACAATGATTTTTGTCTGCATGGTGATATTCTTTAGAAATTTTGGGCCATTCTCTGTTTCTTCTTTATTCTCACGATGGCGAACAGGTCTTTTCTTATGTTCTATTTTCTTCTTTGTGTCTAGATGATTGATCGGTGTCTGGATCTTCGTCGGATGTGTTTTTTCAAAAGCACACTGCAGATAATACCGGACCGCATCTTCTGAGATATTTAAGATATTCGCTATTGCCTGCGGTTCCATTTTTTCCAAGCAGTGCATCAGCACACAGATACGTTCTTCGTAATCCAGATCCCGCAGTGTGTCTTCTGTCTTTCCCATCGTATCCAGCAAAGGACTGTTAGGATTGCTTGGCCCAGCATTCTGAAAAAGAACAGGATCTTTCGCTCTGATCCAAGAAACACAGGCTTCAGATATTGTACGGATATCATTCGCATTTTCAGCGACGATCCTTTTTGCGGCTGCTAAATTGCCGGTATAAGCCTCGGCCAGTTCTGTAAATGAAGCCGCATCCAAAGAAGCAGCTGGCAGAACGGCAAAAGGAGCTCCGCAGTATGTGCAGAACTTTGTGCCTTCTTTGTTTTCATGACCGCAATGGATACATTTCATATATTCAGTTTACACTTTCCTTGTCCTTCTCTGCAGCACTATTATCATATGTTCCCGGCCGAATTGAAACATATAAATCCTGAATTCTGCTCTGCAACCAAAAAGAAGCACATTTCTGTGCTTCCTGCGCATACATTAATACAGAAGCTTCTGTACTACGATCTCGGCTCTGCCAAGACTGATCTGGTCGCCTTCATGGATCCGTGCTCTGCCTAAAGGCGGAAGCTTGATGCCATTGATAAAGGTCCCATTATGTTCAGAAACATCTTCCAGATACAGATTACCATCCTCTTTTATGATCTGAGCATGTCTTCTGGATACAGCTGGTTCTGAAATGACTAAATTGCAGGATGATGTTTCTCTGCCCATCAGGCAAGGAAAGGCAGTGATCTCAGATTCTGATGTATTGCCATTGATCGTAACAGAAACAAGCGCACCGGCAACCGCCGAGCCTTTTACTTCCAGCGGTTCAGCTTTGTCATAGTTCTGCGGAAGCGGATCTGCCTGCAGCGGCGTCATCTTCTGCGGAGCAGGATGAACAGGCTGTCCATTGACAGCAGGCTTCTTCTTGTTCGGCTTGATCTCATTGCCGTTTTCATCCACATAATAGATGTTTCTCTTTACTGCCAAAGCAATTACTGCAACGACCAGGATCGCAACGATGCCAATTAATGCAAAGATGATCATTTTATCTAACTGTGCATTGTCAAACATATTCTTTACTCCCTATTTTTATACCCTACTATCATACAACAATTGCATGAAAGTGACCAATTCAGTATGGATTTATCATTAGTCGTTGTAAGAAATGTTCATGCACATAAGCAGTTTCAAAGCAGCCAATTTAATTGTGAAGATACTTTTTCTTAAACAAAACAATTGCCAATGCGGAGAATGAGCTGATAAGCATTATTCCAGCGTAGAAAAGAGTATTTGTTGTATCTCCTGTGTCAGCAGTATTCATAAGCTGCTTCGTATTTTCATCATTCACTTCTGTATTCAGTAAAATTTTAAAAGTAGAAAAACCATCTGAATTCTCAAAAGTTACAATTCCATCTTTAACATTGCCTATCTTTACAACCTTTGCTCCATCCTTTTTTTCATAAACCACATAGACTTGTGTTACAGATGAATCTATAAGATTTCCCACCGGCAAAGCCATATTTATATTCTCTGCTACATTTAATTCTGTGGAGCCTAACTCAATTTTACTATCTTTTTGATGAATACTCACAGTAGGAGTAATATCGTATTGCAATGTTGTATCTTTCAGCTGCACTGTAGTACCTGTAAAGAAATTTGCATCTGCTTCAACTAATTCTTGTGTTTCATTTCCCTTAGCATCTACAACCGTATTGCTTTGCAATGGATTCGAAGCAAGAATTGATGAAACTGCCGTGTTCTTTTCTGATAAAGTAGATACATTGCTGATATTATCTGACATTGTTCTTACGCACTGATTAACAAGATTAGTATCAATATCAGCCACATTATTGTAAACAACATCCTTCACCTTGGTTGGTTCAGAAACAATATTTAATGTTATAGAATAATCATCATCTATTTTAATAGTTTCTGCGCCAAGCTTTGACGGAACAAAATACTCTATTGCATACGCATAATCCAGTCCCTGTACGCCGCCTCCGCCTAGTGTTTGTAAATAGGTAGAATTCTGCATGTTTTCAAATATATTCGGTATTTGTTTACCACTTGTTTTACTACTGTATTCCAAATCATATTTAGCGCCAAAGATCACATCTGCAGAAGAGTTTTCCAGAATGTTTTTCCCTGTTTTATCTATCAATCTGATTTTAGTAGTTTGAGTGTCCCATGACTCAACTGTAACTTTGACAACTTTACTTAAGCTCTTATTGTATTTGGAAGTAAGTCGAATTTCTGCCTCACCTGCTTTAATTCCTTCAACAAAGATTTTATCTTTACTATCCTGCGTAACATTGATAGTATCTGATCCTGAAATCACATCATAAGCTGTATCACTGTACACGATATCATTATCTTCATAGATACTGCTCAGTCCCTTGCAAGAACCAACATCCAATATCAGCTGATCTGCACAGTCAAAAGCAGTTGGGATCTTTCTGTCCACTACATGAAGAATCATGGAGGCTGTATGTCCTTCATATGTTGCTGTGATTATAGTATCTCCTAATCCATTCAAATTGAACGAAGTATAACCATTCTGCGTCACAAATGCGGCAACATCTTTATTAGAAGAAGCCCATTTCAGCTCATCGCGCGGTATATTATATGCATTTAGTGTTTTGTTCAATCGCAATAAAGAAGCAACATTTGGATATATTTCATCTACCGCAATAGACGTTTCCTCTTTTGTGAACTCCAAGTTAATGACATCATTCAGCACATAGATTGTTGCCGATTTTGTCTGGCCGTTCATTAAGGTTGCAGTAACTGTACTGGTTCCTTCTTTTAATGCTGTAACTATTCCATTTTCATCAACAGATCCTACACCATTGTTCGATACAGAATATGTTATTTTTTCATCGCTGCATTTTTCATCAGCAGGAGCAAGTCCGGATCTGATATTAGCACCAAAATCAAATGTTTCGCCAACCTTCATTTTCTTCTGAATAGAGCTCTGATAAACAAATCCTGTTGCATAATCACCATCCAATACCGTGATTTTCACTGAGGAAGAAATGCCATTATCTGCTGTAAGCACCAAATTTGTCGTTCCAGCTTTGATTGGGCGATAATAAACAAATCCGTTCTGAACCTTCACTTGATCCAGCAGATCATTTGGTCCATCAAATGAATACTTAAGAAATGTTGTATAAGATGCTGCATAAGGTTCTAATGAATAATCCAAATATGAGATGTTGTTTGGTGCTTTACCATTACGAATTGTTGTCGAAATCTCAGATTTCCGAAACTTTATTGCCGTTGCTTGTTCAGGTTCTTTCACCTTTATATAAACAGTTTTGCTTAGTTCTTTGTTTGCTCTTGATGTCACTTTAAGCTCAGCTTCACCTATTTTATTGGCTGTAATGTTGATTGAATTGCTATCACTTTTAGGATCAATACTGATAATATCATTCCCCTTCGATAGTGCGTAATCAGTATGACGATCCGTTAAATCATAACTTCCATCATAATTAACATAAAGTTGATAAACTTGTCCCACGTATAATTCCAATGGTTTATATGTTCCAAGAACACTCATTGACGTTGGAGCCTTTCTGTTTATAACATGAAGCACCATAGAAGCTGATAAGTCCCCATATTTAGCAGTGATTGTGGTATCTCCTGTAGATACGATCTCAAATAATCCATAAATATTCTTTGTTTTTAGAGGCTTCATCAGGAAGAATGGGTTAATTTCATAGCTTTGTAGGGAAGCTGCACATCTATATCAGAGCACTTGAGCATGATCATGTCGATCATGTTCTTTA
>JAAYWN010000007.1 GCA_012516665.1 Erysipelotrichaceae bacterium | reverse complement strand
CTTCCGGAAGACTTTCATTGTCAGAGCACAATCGCAGGGCTCTGCAGAAAGCCATTGCAAACGGCATGAAAGTCATGATCAATTCAGGACGGCATTATACCTTCCTGCAGCCATCGCTCTTTGATGATCTGCCAATGGATGTCATCGGTACGATCAATGGTGCCTGCCTGACTGACCGCACAGGAAATGTGCTGGAGAAGCATCCGATGAGCGAAGAAAATATGAATGCCATCACTAAGATCTGCATTGACAATGGGATCGGACTTGGTTTTAAGTTTGAGGATCGTATCGTAACATATGCCAATCATCAGAAGTTCATGGATGGCTATGTCCAGAAAGATGCGCCATGGGAAGGCACAGTTCTTGATGATACAGAGAAACGGACGCACCATATAGAACATGGTTTTCCGCTGGGAACTTTTATTATCGGTGATGAAAGCGTGATTGAACCATTTGAAAATTCGATTCCAGGGATCCAGTTTGCCTGGTCTTTTCGCGATGGGTTTGATGTCTTTCTGAAGGATGTTACCAAGAGAACATCCGTTGATGCAGTATTAAAGAAGTATGGCTGGCATTGGGACAATGTCATTGCCTTTGGCGATGCTGGAAATGATACACCTTTTATTGAACCGGCGGCGATCGGTGTGGCCATGGGCAATGCCAAAGATGATGTAAAGGAACATTGCGATGTTGTGGCACCATCGTGCGATCAGGATGGCGTTGCCAAGGTCTTGGAGGATCTGGAACTGATATGAAAATGAAGAAGATAATAAGCATTCTCATCAGTGCAATGCTGACAGCAGGATGCTCTGCTCCTTCTGCTCAGCCAACTGCTTCGGCACAGGTCAATGCAGTCAAAACAGAATATGAAGCTTTGAACGGCACGGTGAACAGTGCTGGAAAAGAGAATCGTACAGTGACGATCCCGGAAGATGCTCCCTTTGTATTGACGGCACCGGAAGAAATTGTAAAGAAAGCAGAAGCGAAAGAAAGCTTCTATGCTGTATACAGCGATCCTCTGTGCCCATGGTGCCGCAGCGTGATTGAAGCAGCGTGCGAAAGTGCGAAGGAAAATCATATCGATACAATCTATATGGTCGATATCTGGGATGAAGAAGGCAATGAGATCTTCCGTGATAAGTATAAGATAAAAGAAGGAGCCATCGTAAAAGTGCAGGATGGTACCGAAGCATACCAGAGAACATTGGAACTGTTTGGATCGGTGTTGGGAGAGTATTCCATCACTGATGAGAATGGCACAAGCTATGCCGTTGGGGAGAAGAGGATCTTTGCACCGAATTTCATTTATGTCAAAAATGGCAGTGCGATTGCTTTAACGGAAGGAATCTCTGATTTGCAGAAAGATTCGAGAGAAGAGCTTACAGAAGAGATCAGGCAGAATGAAAAGAGAATACTGGATCAGTTCTTCCAGGAATAATTAAAATATGATACTTCTGAGACTGAAGTATCATATTTTCTTTG
The DNA here is from genome assembly GCA_012516665.1 of Erysipelotrichaceae bacterium. GTDB lineage: Bacteria > Bacillota_I > Bacilli_A > Erysipelotrichales > Erysipelotrichaceae > Bulleidia. The sequence continues at coordinate 18,006 of JAAYWN010000007.1, read as the reverse complement.
CTATTCAGTAAAGACATATTTCTGCATGCGGTCAAAGGCTTCCTGAATACGTGAGAAAGGCAGTGCCAGATTGATCCGAATGCAGTCAGGACCATGAAATGGTCTGCCATCCTGAAAGCATACACCGACTTGGTATGCATGATGCAGGATCTCGTCTAATGAAATATGATGTGCCTGACAGTATGCAGTACAGTTGGCAAACAGCATATAGGTGGCTTCTGGGCGGCATACGGATACACCGGCGAAGTTCTTCTCGATAAAGCTGCAGGCATAATCTGCATTGTATGTGAGAACCTGCAGAAGTTCATCTGTCCATTCATATCCTTCAGGCTGATAGGCGCCGATCAAAGCATACATGGATAATACATTCATTGAATTGTAATGTGATTTTTTAGATTCACTGTTCATGCGGTCACGGAGCCAAGGATCGTAGACAATATGATAGCTGCCGATCAATCCAGCCAAATTGAATGTTTTGCTTGGGGCGTAGAGCGCAATGGTATGCAGTCTTGCATAATCATTGACCGACTGCACAGGCGTATGAACATGTCCATTCAGCATGATATCCGACCAGATCTCATCCGCGATCACATAGACGTGATGCTTTTCAAAGATGGTCATCGCTTTGGTCAGTTCTTCTTTTGTCCAGGCTCTGCCGCAGGGATTGTGAGGATTGCATAGGATCGCCGCATGGATATGATGTTCGATGATCTTTTTCTCCATGTCATCATAATCCATGATCATCTGATGATTCTCATTTTTGATCAGAGGGCTGGCAACAATCTCATAGCCGTCGTCATTAAGCGCGTGGGTAAAGCCAATATAAGTAGGAGAATGCACAAGGATCGGATCGCCCTTAGAAGCTAAGATATTCGCTGCGCTCAGCAGTCCGCCGAGAACGCCGTTTTCATAGCTGATGTTCTCCTGATGAAGATTGCTTGCGTGATTGCGTGTCTGCTGCCAGGCAATGATTTCATCATAGTATTCTTTCCGCGGTTCATAATAGCCGAAAGCAGGATGCTGAAGACGTTCTGCGATAGCTTTCTGGATCGAAGGGCAGACTGGGAAATTCATATCTGCGACCCACATGGGGATGATATCAAAGCCATCTTTTCGCGGTACATTAAAAGGTGCTTCATAGGATGCAGGAACATCGACTGCAAGGGCATCATGCCCCGCTCGTTCAAGCCGTGATGTAAAATCGTATTTCATAGTTTTTCTCCTGGCAGGAATTGAGTGAATTCTTCCTTTGGCAGATCATGGATCTTATGTTTTTTATGTGTGAGAGGATCGCGGAAAACAATCTCATAGGCCCACAGTCCCATATTGGGAAAGTCCTGGCATGGACTGCCGTACAGACGGTCATTGACGATGGGATATCCGAGATCGGCCAGATGGACACGGATCTGATGCGTACGTCCCGTTTCCAGTTCGCATTGAAAGAGACATAAGTCATTCTGCACAGCCAAACATTTCATATGCGTGCATGCGCTCTGCCCCGTCGGCGAGATCCGATATTTATTGGATACATGCCGATCTCTGCCAATTGGTTTCCGGCAGGTGAAGACCTGATCGATTTTGGGATGTCCATAGCATACAGCTAGATATTTTCGGGCAATCTTTTTCTCAGCCAGCTGACTATCGAACCAAGGCTGGAAGAAAGGTATCTTGGAATACAGCACTAAGCCTGCCGTATCTTTGTCCAGACGATGGATCGGGCGGACTGGTGAATGGATGCCATGCAGCAGCTGATATCTGGATGCCTGAGCATTCAAACAGTCGATGTCATCAGGATCGCCATGAATGATGGTCCCTGGTTCCTTATGGACAATGTACAGGAAGGCATCTTCATAGACGGCTTGGCACGGTTCTGCCGCCGGCTTCCAATCTGGCTGTTCTTCTTTCAGAAGCAGTGTCAGTTCGTGCTGGCCGATTGATTCATGGATATCTCGGACGGGCATATCATCCAGCAGAATGCGATGTTCCTGCAACAGAAGATATTTATTTTTTTTCGATTGGTGATAATCATCCAGAAAATCCTCGATCGTTTTTTTCTCATAGAGCCCGATGGCATCGATTTTCAGCTGATTCATTGAAAGAGTATATTTCATACATTTTATTTTACCAGAATGCGCTCCATAGAACACATTATATTTGTGGTATTATGAGGACACGATGGAAACGAAAGACAGAACATATATTGCGATCGATCTGAAATCCTTTTATGCATCGGCGGAATGCACGATGCGCAGACTGAATCCGCTGACGACGAATCTTGTGGTCGCTGATACAAGCCGGACGGAAAAGACGATCTGCTTAGCGGTATCGCCATCTTTGAAAGCGTATGGGATCGGCGGCAGGGCACGTCTGTTTGAAGTGATTGCAGCCGTTAAAAAGATCAATCAGGTTCGGTCAATGAAAACATCCAGGGGGCGTTTTACGGGAGAATCCGCAGATGATGAGGCACTGCGGAAGGAACCTGATCTGAAACTGTCCTATCTAGCGGCCGTACCGCGTATGTCGCTGTATATAGATATCAGCGTGCGGATCTATCAGATCTATCTGAAGTATATTTCAAATGAGGATATCCATGTTTATTCTATTGATGAAGTATTCATCGATGCGACAGATTACCTCAGGCTCTACCATATGGATGCCGAGAGCTTTGCGCGGAAACTGATCTTGGAAGTGCTGAAGGAAACAGGCATAACTGCGACTGCCGGCATCGGCACAAATCTTTTCTTATGCAAATGCGCCATGGATATTGTAGCTAAGCATATTCCGGCGGATGCCAATGGTGTGCGCATCTGCACCCTGGATGAAATGTCTTTTCGAAAGCAGCTGTGGACGCACCGCCCCTTAACAGACTTTTGGCGCATCGGCAGGGGCATCGCCAAGCGATTGGAGAATGAAGGAATCTTCACTATGGGAGATATTGCCAGATGTTCCTTGGGCAGCTTTCAGGATTATTACAATGAAGATCTTCTATACCGCATTTTCGGCATCAATGCTGAACTGCTGATCGATCATGCATGGGGATATGAACCGACATCTATGAAAGATATCAAGGCTTATCGTCCCTCTTCTCATTCGCAGGGGATCGGACAGGTACTGCAGAGAGCTTATACTTTTGAAGAAGGATTGGTCATTGTCAAGGAAATGGCGGATCAGCTTTCTCTGGATCTGATCGATAAAGATCTGGATGCTTCAGGGCTTGCTCTACATGTCGGATACGATATTTCTTCCTCTGAATTGGATGGGTTTGACGGTGAGCTCGAATTGGACTTCTATGGCCGCACTGTGCCGAAAGGAATCTCCGGCACGATCGATCTTCCGCATTGGACAAATTCATCGAAGCTTCTGCGCAGCGGGGCATCAGAGATCTATGCACATTTAGCAAATCGTTCCTATTTCATCCGCAGAGTGCAGATCACAGCGATCAATGTACGACCTTCCCGAGACATTTATGATGTGCGCTATGAACAGTCAGATCTCTTTATGGATACACAGCAGCAGATGCAGAAGGAAAAGAAAGATCTGCGGGAAGAAGAACGTGAAAAGAAAGCACAGGCAACGATCCTGGCGATTAAAAAGAAATACGGAAAGAATGCGGCCGTGCGCGGAATGGATCTTGAAAAAGGCGCAACGGCTATTGACCGCAATGATCAGATCGGAGGGCATAAAGCATGAGAAGAGTCAGTGAAGACAGCAGCGATGAACATCGCTATGATGATCTGCTGGATCTGCCGCATCCGGTATCTAAGAATCATCGGCATATGTCCCTGCATGACCGCGCTGCCCAATTCGCTCCTTTTGCGGCATTGACGGGATACAATGAAGCTATCGACAGTTCTTTGCATAGAGGCGTACCTAAGATCGAGCTCAGCGACAGCCAAAGCGAAGATCTGAATCAGCAGATCATCAGTCTTGCACAGCAGATCCGCCGCCATCCGATGGCAGCCGTGTGCTACTACTATCTGCCGGAAGAAAACATGCATGAAAAGATCCTGCATAAGTCAAAAGATATGCCCTCCCATACCCGCGAAAGGCTCTTAGCACAGCAGGAAGAAACTGCTCTCCGCCAGCAGGCCAAGGGACAGCAGAAACGCATGGGCACCTATGTGACGAAAATCGGCAGATTGAAAAGCATTGATGTCCTTCATCAGCAGATGATATTTATGGACCATTCCGCCGTTTCTTTTCGTGATATTCTGTCTGTTCACAGTGCCGAAGAAAAAAGAAACACCTAATACAGTGTCTCTTTATCCACGTTCCAGCACAGTAATTGATTCAACTAAAGGAGTATGTGGGAACAGATCATAAGGAATGACGGTCGCCACATGGTACTTATGCTTCAGATCCTTCAGATTTCGAGCTAAAGTTGCTGGATTGCAGGAAACATAGATGATCTTTTTCGGACGTGCCTTCAGGATACTGGCAATCATTGCCTCATCCATGCCGGAGCGCGGCGGATCAGCTAAGATCACATCGATCTTTGTTTCAGCGGCAATCTGATCCAGACCGGCTGCAGCATCAGCACATATAAATTCAGCGTTTTCTATGCCATTGTTCTTAGCATTCATTTTTGCGTTATTTACAGCATCTTCAACGGCTTCGATTCCATAGATATGCTTGGCTTTCTCATGGGCCATTAAGGACATTGCACCAATGCCGCAGTACGCTTCGACCAATGTATCGCATGGATCGATCTTAGACACGGCCATATGGTACAGCTCTCTTGCCTGCGGAATATTCAGCTGGAAGAAAGACTGCGGTGAGAGCTGCAGAGCAATGCCTTCCATCGTGACGCTCTGGGTATCTTCTCCGGCCAGCTTATGTACTTCGGAGCCGAAGATCTGCACCGACTTCTTATCGGTGTTGATCGATTGGAACAAACCCTGTATTTCATTGATGGACATAATGTCATCGATCAATTCTTTATGGACTTTATCTTTGCCGGTGACCAGTGTGCATTGGATCTTTCCGTCAATGCAGCGCATGACCAGATAGCGCAGTCCTTTCTCTTCTTTCGGATCCCATACATGCATGTAAGAACGTCCGACTCTTTTCAGGATCTTGACTCTTGTTTTCTCAAGCAGCGGATCTTGGATCAAAGAGCGATCGATCATATGCCAATGATTGGTGCCAGGCACATACATGCCTGTCTGTACTAAGTGATGATCTTCCTGCACCGGAAGCTTGCATTGACTGCGGTAGCCTAAAGTGATCGGGGAGGGATGGATATCTCTGACCAATGTCCGTTTTACATTGCCATATTTGATCAAAGCTTCTTCAAGAAGCTCTTTTTTATGGATCAGCTGACATGGATATTTCATTTCAAAAAGAGGACAGCCTTCTTCTACAGCGTATTTATACTCTGTCCTGACTCTTTCTTTTGAAAAGAAAGTGATCCGGAGAAGCTTTGCCCGCCAGTATGTTTTATTTTTTTGTGTGATCTCAACTTCGGCTTCTTCGCCGGGGAAAACACCATCGCAGAAGACGGGAATATGATCTGCATATCCAATGCCTTCTCCGTTAATGCCCATTTTTATAAATTTCATTTTCATATTTTTCACCATAGTGCTGCTAAAGAGCGAGTTCCTGCAAATTCATCAAGAGAGTAAATGACATAAACGTCTGTACTGCCTGGATCGCTGACCAGAGAAGATACGGCATTTTTATAGTAGCGCAGGTCGATGAGATCAATCTCACTATATTCCTGTGCCAGATAAGGTACAAGGATATGCGCATAGGAATCTTTGACAATCACTGCTTTCTTCCCATTGTTCACAGAGGTCTGGATCTTTTCATAGGCGTGGTTGCCGTCAATATAATAGGTGTATTTATCTTTGCCTGATAAATTGGCATCATTATACAGAGAATCCATGACGGTACCGTCTTCCATGGTAACTGTTGCAGGATTGTCAGACGCCGGATCGATCCGATACAATGATTCACCTTGATTCCAGAAAGCACCCGATTTGGAATACATCGTTCCTTTGAAATCATCCGCGACTTCTGTATATGTGAAGGACTGCGGCACGGTCTTGGTAACGGAAGCACAGATCTTCTGATATGCGGCATAGGCACCGGCGGTATTCCAATGATGATCGGTCTTGAAGTAAGCATCTGTATTATGAAGCTCCTCGCATACATTCAATGTATTCTGTTCCGGCATCTGTGCATAGATCTGAGAAATAAGATCTGCTTCATCAAGATTGTAAGCACCGCTGGGCAGATACTGGCTGCTGCCATAGGCTGAACCAGGAACGATCATGACATTTACTTTCTGCTTGATCTCCTGCGAAAATTCATTGATGCTCTGGATATTTAAGCCAATCGCCGCCGTGTCATAAGAAGTATATGAACCGATCAGATGGCCATTGCTGCCAAGATAGACGCTGTTATTCTCAATGGCACCTGCACTGATACGGGCGGCAGCTTTTGCCTGGATCCATGTATCTCTGGCAAAGAAGTGATCTGCGAACCATGTTTCAAATTGATCATCGAAGTCGCCGCCAAAGATATTGGAAAGTGACAGAGAAGGAAAAGGAGAAAGTACGCGGTTCTCATTTTCTGAAAAAGTGGCTTTTGGATATGCTAGATTTGTAATAGTCACGGCAAAGATCAGTACGACAAAAACGGATACTGTTGTTATCTGTATGATCCGCATTTTCTTTTTTTTCATGCTGCACCTTCCTTTCAGAATCTGAAATACAAGAATGGATTATAAGTTGCATCCACAATAAATGCAGTGCAGAGCAGAAGTGCACCGGCAACCAGCAGAGGCTTCAGCGCGCGCAGCTTTGTGCTGCGGAAGATATTAAGCTTTGTTTTAGCAATCGGGGCTGAGCCGATGATGCACAGCAGCAGAAGCACGCCATGATCTCTCAGAACATAGAAAGCTGTGCTGCTGAAGAAAGACCCTGTACTGCCGAACAGCATCGAAAGATACTGCACAGCCTGTGAAAGATCGGTAAAGGCAAAGAGCACCCATGCAAGCAGGACAATGAACATCGTATAGATATGACATATCCATGCAGGTGCTTTCTGAAGATGCTTCAGAAGGAATACTTTTTCGAAGATCAGTACCACACCATAGAAGACGCCCCACAGTACAAAGTTCCAGGAAGCTCCATGCCAGAAGCCTGTTAAGAGCCAGACGATCATGATGTTTAATATCTGCCGTTTCATGCCATGGCGATTTCCGCCCAGAGGAATATAGACATAATCACGGAACCAATAAGAAAGTGACATATGCCATCTGCGCCAGAATTCGGTGATGCTCTTAGAAATATATGGATAGTTGAAGTTCTCTAAGAATTCAAAGCCGAACATGCGTCCAAGGCCGATTGCCATATCAGAGTATCCGGAGAAATCAAAATAGATCTGGAAAGCAAAGAAAGCAATGCCAAGCCATGCCGTCACGACCGAAGACTGAGCTGGTGACAGTGCACTGACGAACTTCCATACCGTGCCTGCACTGTTGGCCAGCAGTACTTTTTTGCATAAGCCGACCGTAAAGCGCTCCACGCCGGAAGAAAACTGCTTGATGTTCTCTTTGCGGCTGTTCAGCATAGCAGCAATATCACGATAGCGGACGATTGGTCCGGCGATCAGCTGCGGGAACATGGTGACATAAGCACCGAAATTGATGAATTTTTTCTGCGGATCTGTATCATGACGATACAGATCAATCGGATAGGACATTGTCTGAAAGGTATAAAAGGAAATGCCGATAGGAAGTTCAATATGCAGCGGTTCAAAAAAAGTGAGACCGATTGCATGCAGGTTTACAGCTAAGAAGTCATAGTATTTAAAGAAGCCGAGGATGGCAAGATTCAGAACAATATCCAGGATCAGATACTGTTTTGCTCTTTCCCTGTCGCAGTCGCGGTACTGTGCAATCTTGCGGCCGAATAAGAAATTGAACAGGATCGAGAACAGCATTAAGAAGACATAGATTGGTTCGCCCCATCCATAAAAGAACAGAGAAACAGCAAAAAGAACGAGATTTCTAAATCTCGACGGAACACAGAAATAAACTGCCAGTACAATTGGCAGATATGCGTATAAAAATGTCAGACTGCTGAATACCATGTTGGACCTCGCAATATATAATAATGTTAGAAAACTCGATTATTATAGCAGTAATGGTATAAAAACTCATCTTTTTGAAACAAGTTTCAATGATTGTTGCATGCATATGAAAAAAATTATCGAATTCGTCAAAAAGAAGATGAAAGTTTCCTTTGTTTGAATTGCAAAACAGGGAAGCATTCTTTAAAATGAATCTAGCGGCTAGTCTTGCGCAAAGGAGGAAAGAATCATAATGAAGAAGTTAGTTTCTGCTTTATTGGCTGGTGTTATGGCTACATCATTGGTAGCGTGCTCCAGTTCAGCATCAAGCTCAAGTTCCACTGCTTCCGCATCATCTGCAGCTGCGACTGACATGAAGATTGCCATGATCACAGACTACGGAGATATTACCGATCAATCTTTCAACCAGAATACGTATGAAGCTTCTAAGGCTTTTGCAGAGAAGAACAACTGCAAATTCACTTATAAGAAGCCGGCATCAAATGCCGATCAGGATCGTATCTCTTCCATGGAAGAAGCGATTGAAGAAGGCTACAACGTCATCGTTATGCCAGGATATGCATTTGCTCCGGCCATCGTTGAAGTTGCTCCTAAGTATGCAGATGTAAAATTCGTTGCATTGGATGTTTCGCAGAATGATCTTGATACTGCTTCCAATTCAAAAAATTGGACATCAAAGAATGTGTACAGCGCAGTCTATCAGGAAGAATTAGCTGGCTATATGGCAGGATATGCAGCTGTAAAACTTGGATATAAGAAGCTTGGATTCCTCGGCGGCATGGCAGTTCCAGCAGTTATCCGCTATGGATACGGCTATGTACAGGGAGCTGATGCAGCAGCTAAGGAATTGAATCTCACAGATGTAACGATCAATTATGTTTATGGCGGTCAGTTCTATGGTGATGCTGATATCACAGCACGTATGGATACATGGTACGGTGCAGGCGTTGAAGTTGTATTTGCCTGCGGCGGCGGCATCTATACATCTGCAGCTGAAGCAGCTGTTAAGAAGAACGGCAAAGTCATCGGTGTTGATGTAGATCAGCAGGCTACTATTGATGGCACATATGGCAAGGGTGTAACGATCACATCTGCAATGAAGGGCTTAGCTGCAACTGTCAACACAGTTCTCAGCGGCATTCAGAATGGCAAGTGGGATTCTGATTTCGGCGGCAAGCTTGTCAACTTGGGCTTGGTCGGTGATGATCCAGCGGCCAACTATGTACAGTTAGCAACTACAACTGTTTATAACAGCACATTTACTGAAGCAGATTACAAAGCACTTGTAGCTGATATGTACAGCGGCAAGGTCAAGGTTGACAATTCTTCTGATGTCAACAAGGCGGCAAGCTTCGGAACAGTTGTAAAGGTGACAGACGAAGGCAATATCAAGGGTTAATTAATTGAAAAAAGGCTTAAGATGGCTTCCATCTAAGGCCTTTTTTTTGTATAATTTTATTTAGAGCAAATAGAGTTTCTGATCATTCATACATAGAAAGGAGGGCGAATTCATGGGGACAGAATATGCAATTGAAATGTGCAATATTACAAAACGTTTTCCTGGAATCGTCGCAAATGACAATATTACTCTTCAGCTGAAAAAAGGGGAGATCCACGCATTGCTTGGTGAAAATGGCGCTGGCAAATCAACATTGATGTCAGTGCTGTTCGGACTGTATCAGGCAGAAGAGGGCACGATCAAGAAAAATGGGAAAGAAGTAAAGATCAATGATCCAAATGATGCCAATTCACTTGGCATCGGCATGGTGCATCAGCATTTCAAATTGGTGCAGTGCTTTACAGTGCTCGACAATATCATCCTCGGTGTTGAAGATACAAAGCATGGTTTTCTGCAGAAAGATAAAGCCAGAAAAAAAGTAATGGAACTTTCCGAAAAGTATGGTCTGAAAGTGGACCCGGATGCTTTGATCCAGGACATTACGGTCGGTATGCAGCAGCGCACGGAGATCCTGAAGATGCTGTACCGCGATAATGATATACTGATCTTTGATGAACCTACAGCTGTGCTGACGCCGCAGGAGATCGAAGAACTGATGCAGATCATGAAGAATCTTGCTAAAGAAGGAAAATCGATCCTTTTCATTTCGCATAAGCTGAACGAGATCATGGAAGTCGCTGATCGCGTTACTGTGCTGCGCAGAGGAAAGTATATCGGTACAGTCAATGTTGCGGATACAAATGAAAATGAACTGTCCAGAATGATGGTCGGCAGAGATGTGCAGCTGGTAGCTGATAAGTCGCCAGCTCAGCCGAAGGATGTTGTACTGGATGTCAAAGATATGACAGTTGCTTCAAAACTGCACAATAACAATGCAGTAAAACATGTTTCTTTCCAAGTGCGCCAGGGAGAGATCGTGTGCATTGCTGGAATTGACGGCAATGGGCAGACAGAGCTTGTGTATGGCATTACAGGATTGGAACCGCTGAAGGAAGGAACTGTTTCTATCTGCGGAAAAGACGAGACAAATGCATCGATCCGTGAAAGAGCATCGGAAATGTCCCATATTCCGGAGGATCGGCAGAAACATGGCCTGATCCTTGACTATCCTTTGGACTATAACATGGTATTGGAAAGATATTGGCAGCCGGAATTCACATCAAAGGGAGGCTTCCTGAAGAAGGATGCGATCCGCAGATATTCAGATGCCTTGATTGAAAAGTATGATGTCCGTTCTTCACAGGGATCGGATACGCTTGTCAGATCCATGTCCGGCGGCAACCAGCAGAAAGCGATTGTTGCCCGTGAATTGGACAAGGAGCATAAACTGCTCGTGGCGGTCCAGCCGACAAGAGGATTGGATGTCGGTGCCATCGAATTTATTCATCATCAGATCATTGCTTCACGCGATGCTGGAGATGCGGTCCTTCTGGTCTCGTTGGAATTGGAAGAGGTCATGAATCTTTCGGATCGGATCTTGGTCATGTATGAAGGCGAGATCGTCGGCGATCTGGATCCAAAGAAGATCACGACGGAAGAATTGGGCCTGTATATGGCAGGCGCAAAGAGAAACACACAGAAAATGGAGGCTTCCTCATTATGAATAATGAAAAAAAGAAGAGCTTCCTCGAAAGACCAGGGGTGCAGTCTGTCGCTGCAGCACTGATCTGCGTGGCCATCGGTCTGTTCATTGGCTTCATCGTTCTGTATCTGATCAATCCGGCAGGAGCAGGGGATGCTATTGTAACGATCCTGCTGAACTTCTTTACGCGAGCATCAAGTGCAGCTCAGCTGAAGGCCTTCGGCAACACTTTGGCAAAGACAGCACCATTGCTGATGTGTGCTCTGTCTGTATGTTTCTGCTATAAGGTCGGATTATTCAACATTGGCGCACCTGGTCAATATGAAGCTGGTGCATGTGCAGCTTTGTTTGCTGCTTTAGCTTGGAATCTTCCTTGGTATATCTGCATTATCATGGCAGCGATTGCCGGCGCACTGCTTGGTGCTGTTTCAGGTATCCTGAAAGCATACCGCAATGTCAATGAAGTTATTTCCGGCATTATGCTGAACTGGATTACATTGTATGTATGCAATATGGTCCTTTCTTCCACATCTGTGAAAGATGCAGCTTCACCGTATTCGAAAGATCTGACACAGGCGAATCCCGGCAGTATTATTCCCAGCTGGGGACTGAATGCACTGTTTCCTGGCAATAAAGCAGTAACGATTGCTATACCGCTGGCTATTATTTTTGCCATTCTTGTCTGGGTCATTCTGAACAAGACAAAATTCGGCTATGAGCTGAAGGCGACTGGCTATAACAAAGAAGGCGCTCGCTATGCAGGCATGAAAGAAAAGCGCAATATCATTATTACACTGATCATTGGCGGAGCACTTGCGGGTCTGGGGGCAGCTTTCCTCTATCTGACTAATTATATTAAGTGGGAAACAACAGCTACTTCTGTTCCGGGCATGGGATTCAATGGCATTGCGGCTACCTTCTTAGGCGGTCTGAATCCGATTGGAACGATCTTCTCATCTTTCTTCATTCAGTCAATTTCTGACGGCGGTTCTCTGATCGACCGTATGATATATCCATCGCAGATCTCAGATCTGATCTCCGGAATTATCATTTATCTCTGCGGCTTCACGATGTTCTTCAAATACATCATGTCAAAACGCAGAATCAAAAAAGAAGAGGAAAAGATCCAGTCTGAAAAGACAAAGGAAGGAGGCGATGACAAATGATGCTGCTTCTTCAATATACGATTGTCTTCGCTTCAGTATTGTCACTTGTAGCTTTGGGCGGATGTTTCTCTGAACATTCAGGTGTTATCAACTTAGGCTTAGAAGGCATCATGGTCATGGGTGCTCTTGGCGGTGCGATTGCCATGAATCTTTTTCCAAGTTCTAATGCATTCATTATGATCCTGACTACGGTCGCTGCTGCAATTGCGGTCGGTATGCTGTACTCTGTACTGCTTGCCTTTGCCTGTATCAATCTGGATGCGGATCAGACACTTGTCGGTACAGCAATGAATATGCTTGGTACAGCTGTGGCAACTGTTGTTGTGCGTTCTGTCAATACCGCTTCTGATCCGAATAACGTATCCACAACGCTGCAGTATGTTGACCAGAAGAAGCTCTTCTTGGTGAACATCAATGGCTTTGAATTCAACTGGTTCATGCTGATCGCAGTTGTGATCCTGATTGCTTCATTCTTTGTCCTGTATAAAACAAAGTTCGGACTTCGTTTAAGAGCGTGCGGTGAAAATCCGCAGGCAGCTGCATCAGTTGGCATCAATGTCCTGAAGATGAGATGGGCCGGTGTATTGATCTCTGGCTTCTTAGGAGGACTTGGCGGCATTGTCTATATTATGGCAGGCGTATCGGAATGGAAGTTTGAAGTAGGCGTCGCTGGCTTTGGCTTCCTATCTTTAGCGGTCATGATCTTTGGACAGTGGAAGCCTCATCGCATTGCTTTGGCAGCACTTCTGTTCGGTTTCTTCAGAGCACTTTCCAATGTCTACACTGGTTTTGATTTCCTGGTCGCATTGAATATTCCTTCACAGGTCTATAATATGCTGCCTTATATTATATCTTTGGTCGTACTTGCCTTTACTTCAAAGAATTCTGCTGCTCCGAAAGCAGAAGGAATTCCATACGATAAAGGAACACGGTAAATCATTGGCAAAGAGCATCCTGATTTATATGGGATGCTTTTTTTGCGCTTTGAAATGTGTTACGATAGCGGAACAAAAAGAGGTATAGAAATGAAACAGGAAAGAACGTTTCCTTCTTTTATTGTCACCAAGAAACAAGAAGGAAAGATAAAGAATGGGCATCCATGGGTCTATGAAGATGAGATCATGAAAGCACCTGATGAAATTGAAAATGGTGCTTTGGCTGATGTCTTCGGGGTGAAGCAGAATTACCTTGGTACAGGATTTTACAGTGCTGCTTCAAAGATACGCATCCGTCTGCTTGGCAGCAATGCAAATGAGAAATATGACGATGCTTTCTTTCAAAGAAAAGTAAAGTATGCTTTGGATTACCGCATGACCGTGATGCCGGATGCTTTCGATGCATGCCGTCTGATCCATGGCGAAGCGGATGGACTGCCGGGACTTACCGTAGACCGCTATCATGATCTGCTGGTGGCACAGGTTGAATCCTATGGTACAGAACAGCATAAAGATGTGATCTATCAGGCCTTGCTGGATCAGCTGAGCGCAATGGGTGAAACGATCCATGGCATTTACGAAAGAAATGAAGGCGATCTGCGCAAAAAAGAAGGACTTTCGCAGTATCAGGGATGGTATGGAGAAGATCATCCGGCTTCCTGCATTACGGAAATCATTGAAAATGGGATCAAATATGACGTTGATGTAGAGAATGGACAGAAAACAGGTTTCTTTCTCGATCAAAAATACAATCGCTTGGCAGCAGCGCGAATTGCAAAAGGAAGAACAGTGCTCGACTGCTGCACCCATACTGGATCTTTTGCGCTGAATGCTGCAAAGGCAGGTGCAAAGCATGTGACAGCGATGGATATCAGCGAAGCGGCTTTGGCAATGGCCAAACAGAATGCCGAAAAAAATGGTCTGTCAATTGACTTGAAACAGGGAAATGTCTTTGAAGCCCTGGCTCAGCTTAGAAATGACCATGTTTTCTTTGATTTTGTTATTTTGGATCCGCCTGCTTTTACAAAGAGCAGAAAGACATTCCACAATGCGCGCAAAGGATATCTGGAGATCAATACCGAAGCAATGCAGCTGCTGCCTAGGGGAGGGTATCTCGCTACCGCCAGCTGTTCTCACTTTATGCCGAAGGAAGAATTTGAAAAAATGCTGCTGGAAGCTGCAAAAGCGGCTTGCGTGCAGATCCGTTTGATTGAGCGCCGCGGGGCCGCAATGGATCATCCTGTGATGCCGGCAATTCCTGAAACAGAGTACCTTAAATTCTATCTGCTGCAGATACTGTAATAAGAGTAAACTTTATATATTAGCAACATTTAATGTACTATACAATACCTCAAATTGCGAAAATCATCAAAAAATGATAAAATAAGAATGCTGTGAAAGCGAGGTGTTGAATATGTACAAAGTAAATGAAGTGGTTGTATACAGAAGAGATGTCTGCAAGATTGTCGGCAAGCATAGAAGTGACTTTACCGGTGAGCAATGCTATTTCCTTGTTCCGTATTACAATCAGGATGGTTCGACTAGGATGCAGGTGCCTGTAGCAAATAAAGCAGGACATCTTCGCGATCTGATCACAAAGGAACAGATTTACCAGCTGATCCAAGATACTCCGGACATTGAGACCCTTGTCAATAAGCCCGCAAATATGAAATCGCAGTATGCTGCTCTGCTGAAGAGCGATGATCTGTCAGATCTTGTCAGGATCATAAAGACATCGTATGGCCGCAATCAGGCAAGGATGGAACAGCATAAAAAACTGGCTTCCATTGATGATGAATATCTGCAGAGAGCTGAAAAATACTTGTATGATGAGATCAGTGTGGCATTGAATATGTCTTATGATGAATCGAAACAGTATTTTGAAGACGAAGTAGAAAAAGCGAAGAAGAACTAACATAGAAAAGAAGACAATATGACCAAGAATGATACGATACTGCAGTGCTTTGAATGGTATCTTCCAGAAGATGGGACCTTTTGGAATCATGTGGCGGACATGGCGCCTTCTTTTTTGCGTGAAGGAATCACCTGCGTCTGGCTTCCGCCGGCATATAAAGGACAGGGCGGAACAAGAGATGTCGGATATGGTGTCTATGATATGTATGATCTGGGAGAATTTGATCAGAAAGGCACGGTGCGGACGAAATATGGGACCAAGCAGGAATATCTGAATGCAGTGAAGGTCCTGCAGAAAAACCAATTGGCTGTGATATGCGATATCGTTTTTAATCATCGTATGGGAGCAGATGAAAAAGAAACTGTAACAGCTTATGAGGATGCTTCTGACAACCGCACTGAACAGATCAGCGGGCCAGAGCAGATCGAAACCTGGACAAAGTTCACTTTTCCAGGAAGAAAAGGAAAATATAGTTCATTCCAATGGGATCATACTTGCTTTGATGGTACGGATTGGGATGATGAAGGGAAAAAGAAATCAATCTATCTCTTCGCAGATAAACATTGGGACTCCGATGTAGACTGTGAAGATGGCAACTATGACTATCTCATGGGATGCGATCTGGATATGAGCAATCCGGCAGTCAGAAAAGAATTGGATGATTGGGGAAGATGGTATCTGGATCTGGTGAAGCCGCAGGGCGTACGGCTGGATGCCGTAAAGCATATTGAATTTACATTCTTTGAGGATTGGCTGCAGCTGATGCGGAAAGATACGAACAATCCAGATCTGTTTGCCGTAGGAGAGTATTGGAATGCAGACTGCGGAAAGCTTCTTCATTATCTGGATGTGAATAACAACTGTCTGTCTTTATTTGATGTTGCGCTGCATTTTCAATTCTATCAGGCAGCCAATGGATCTGGCTTCTTCGATATGGGCTCACTGTTGAATCATACGATCGTATCAGAAAGACCGATGAATGCGGTGACTTTTGTAGACAATCATGATACGCAGCCTGGTCAGGGACTTTCTTCTTTCGTGATGAGCTGGTTCAAGCCATTGGCATATGCGGTGATCCTGCTTCGCCGAGATGGCCTGCCATGCGTGTTCTATGGCGATCTGTTCGGCATTCCGCATGATAATGTGACACCGACGAAAGGCTTAATAGAAATGATGATGGCGAGAGCTGCAGATGCTTATGGCGATCAGATGGATTACTTTGACCATCAGGATACTGTCGGCTGGACAAGAATGGGTGATGATGAACATCCAGGATCCGGCATGGCCGTACTGATGAGCGATGGTCCTGGCGGTGAAAAACAAATGTATGCCGGAATGAATCATGCCGGTGAGACATATATCGATCTTTTGGGCAGCAGCCCAGAGGAGATCGTGATCGGTAATGACGGCAATGCGGTCTTCAGATGCGAGGGAGGATCGGTCAGCGTTTGGATGCCGAAGGCTAGTGCAGAAAAGATATCAGTTTTGCGGCAGAGAGACTGATTTATTTGCTATAATCATTTTCATGAAACTATTGAACGAATACCGAGGACTGCGGAAAGAAAATTATATTTTATTTGTCGGTCGGATCGTGACATCTTTTGGATCGATGATCTATCCGATGCTGACGATGATCCTTTCGCAGAAACTGCATATGACGGCAGGCATGATTGCAGCTGTCATGGTGATCTACAGCATGACCGGCATACCTATGAACCTGATTGGCGGAAGATTGGCAGATCGCTGCAGCAAAAAGAATGTTATCGTTCTGTGCAGCTGTGTTTCGGTGATCTGCTATCTGTTCTGTGCTTTGCTGCCGCTGTCGTTTTTTCCGATGGCTGTCTTTGCTTTAGGGGCGCTCATATCACAGATGGAGAATCCTACCTATAGTGCATTGATTGCAGATGTTACGCCGGCTAAAGATCGTTCACGGGCATATTCTCTCAGCTACTTAGGTATGAATCTCGGCATGGTCCTAGCACCGACAATCGGCGGTCTGCTTTTTCAGGATTATCTCTGGCTGATGTTCCTGATCGGTGGTCTGACCACGGCTGCCAGTACCGCTCTGATATATTTCTCTTTTGATCCTTCGGCAGCGATCCATGAAACGGCATCTGTCTATGAGTCTGCTGATGAACATGCTTCTGTACATTCTATTCTTAGCCAGCATCGTATTATTCTTCTGTTCTTTGCCATTATGGCATTGGACCAGGCCGTCTACAATCAATATGGATATCTGATGCCATTGGATCTTGGTGCTGTTCATGGCAATGAAGGAGCAGTGATCTACGGTACGCTTTCTTCGCTGAACTGTATCATTGTTGTTTTCTTTACACCTTTGATCACGCATCTGTTCGCAAGTTTCAATGATGTACAGAAACTGCTGATCGGAGATCTTCTGATGGTGGGCAGCTATTTTCTCTTTCAGCTGCTTTTGGGCGTGATCCCATCATACTACGCAGCCATGGCGATGTTTACCTGGGGCGAGATCTTCCGCACGATAAGTTCAGATCCATATCTGACAAAGCGGATCCCGCAGTCTCATCGCGGCCGTCTTCTTTCCATCAATGCCGTAGCCGGGGCTTTTGCTTATGGACTTGCATCCATTGCTGTAGGGCAGATCTATGATCTGTATGGTTCACACAGTGCCTGGATGCTGGTCATGATGCTTGGATGTGTGACGGTTATTTTGGAATTATGGCTGTGCAGAGCAGACCGCGGTGCTTATGGGCTTTTTCTTGTGCCCGTAAGAAGGTTGCGCGCTTCCAAGGATGTGACATTGGTGGAATATAAACTTTCCTTGGCTTATCTTTTTTCACAGGTACATCAAATTCCTCCGAAGTCTTTTT
>JAAYWN010000055.1 GCA_012516665.1 Erysipelotrichaceae bacterium | reverse complement strand
TGCTGCGGTTCATACTGCGACCAGCCGGAATTATTAGGCTCACTTGATACAAATACATTGCTATTCTTATCTAAAGAAAGCTTAAAGAACTTGTACCCCATAATAAAGAATACAAGCAGAAGAATGATAGCAATTCCTATCACGATCCATATCCAAATTGGCATAAAATCACCTCTGAATTTATTATACTACTGCCTGTGCCAGATATTGTTTTTCTTTCCGGCGGGCCGCAAAGATCATATACAGGACACACATTGCGACCTGCAGCAAAGAAGATGCCGGCGTGGCGAGGCCAATTCTAAATAAAGATATCGGTGTCACTTTTGACATCAGATACGATACCGGCACACGGACGCAGAAGGCACCGATAATGCTTTGGATCATCACGAATTTTGTATCCCCGCACCCATTGAAATAACCATTCATGCAGAAGAAGATCGAAGTCAGAAAACAGTCGATCGAATATGCTCTTAAATAATCCCAGCCAGCAGATACGACAGCGGCATCTTTAGAGAAGATCCCGCACAGCGCATTGCCATGAAAGAACGAAGCCCACGCCATCACTGTACCGATAGCCAAAGAAACAAGAATGCCATAGTGCAGTGCTTTGTGCGCACGATCCAGTTTTCTTGCACCATAGTTCTGAGCCACAAAAGCTGCCATGGATTGGCCAAAAGCACTAGGTACTAACATGATAAAGGCACATACTTTTTCGGCTACACCGACACCGGCGCTTGCCGTGACACCTAAAGAATTGACAATTGACATAATGATCAGAAAGCTGATACCTACTAAGGCATCAGCCAAGGCCAACGGAAAGCCAAAATAAATGATCCGACTGATGATACTTCTGTCAAAGCATACTGCACTGCGTTCCATTTCAAAAGGTAGCTGGATGCGCAGAATGATCACCGAGGAGATGGCTACCGCAATGGCCTGAGACGCAACCGTCGCAATCGCAGCACCGGCAGCCCCCATATGCAGTACAGAGACAAAGAAGAGATCGCCGAAGATATTGATCACTGCCGCAATGGCGACCGCGATCAAAGGGATCTTTGAATTGCCTAGGCCGCGAAATAATGAGCCAAGAAGATTGTAAGCAACCACAAAGACCATGCCCCAGGAACAGATAGAGATATAGCTGCATGTTGCATCATATGCCTCTGCCGGTGCCTGCATGATGTCCGCCATGCCATGAATATTCAGCAGCATGAGCATACTGATGACCAACGCCGTGATGGCGAAGAAGACGATTGAAGCGCCCACGCTCTTGCCCGCTTCCTTGGTCTTGCCTTCACCGATCTGCTGACCAAGAAGGATCGTTGTTCCCATCGAGAGACCGGCAATGATATTAGTCAATGTGCTCAGGATCTGCGAACCGGTCGCTACTGCACTGACATCTGCACTGCTGGCAAACTGACCGACTACAAGCAGATCCACAGCACCGTAGAAAGACTGCAGCACTAACGCTAAAATCACCGGTCCGGCAAATTTCATCAATGGTCCTAAGATCTTTCCTTCCGTAAAGCTGATAGTATTTGACATGGCGTGTCCCCTTTTCTAATTGACAAGTCATTAAAGTATATACAATACCTGCGCATGATGCATTTCTTTTCCCAAGGCTGAAAAAAGGATGTCCTTAGGAACACCCTTCTCATTATTTTCAGAACAGTCCCTGCGACAGCATCGCATCTGCCACTTTCAGGAAACCTGCAATATTGGCACCCTTTACCAGATCATAGCCTAAACCATATTCTTCCGCACAGGCTGCGCTGTTATCATGGATCGACTTCATGATATTCTTCAGCTTCTGGTCAACTTCTTCACTTGTCCAGGAAAGTCTTTCCGAGTTCTGGCACATCTCCAGAGCTGATACAGCAACGCCGCCGGCATTGACTGCTTTGGCTGGTCCAACGATCACACCATTGGACTGCAGATAGGCAATTGCTTCATTTGTTGCCGGCATATTAGCACCTTCAAAGTAATACTTCGTGCCATTGCCAACAATCTCTTTTGCTTCCTCCATGGTGATCTCATTCTGTGTTGCACATGGGATTGCAACATCTGCCTTGACGCTCCAAGGCTTTTCTCCCTCATGGAACTCACAGCCGAACTTGTCTGCATACATCTTCACATCCGCATTGCGGCTGGCACGCATCTCTAATAAATAGTTCAGCTTTTCTTCCGTCGTAATGCCAGACGGATCATATACATATCCATTATGTCCCGAGATCGTAACGGCTTTGCCGCCCATCTCTGCAATCTTCTTAGCTGCGCCCCAAGCGACATTGCCATAGCCTGACAATACAAAGGTCTTGCCTTTGACAGTATCCTTTTCATGCTTCAGGACTTCATCTGCATAATACATGACACCATAGCCTGTCGCTTCCGGACGGATCAAGGATCCGCCATAGGACAGCGGCTTGCCTGTCAGGACACCATTGTCCCAAGAATCTCTGACTCTTCTGTATTGACCGAACATATAGCCGATCTCTCTGCCGCCGACCCCGATATCGCCAGCCGGCACATCCGTAGAAGGACCGATATGACGCTGCAGTTCTGTCATAAATGCCTGACAGAAGCGCATGACTTCCGCATCGCTCTTGCCATGAGGATCAAAATCAGATCCGCCTTTGCCGCCGCCAATCGGCAGTGTCGTCAATGAATTTTTAAATGTCTGTTCAAAGCCCAGGAACTTCAGGATCGACAGATTGACTGACTTGTGGAAACGCAGACCTCCTTTATAAGGGCCTAATGCACCATTGAACTGAATACGGTATCCGCGGTTGACCTGAGGCTTGCCCTGATCATCGGTCCAAGCGACCCGGAACATGACCTGGCGCTCTGGTTCTACCAATCTTTCCAGCAGCGCAGCCTGTTCATATTCAGGATGCTTATCAACAACATTTTCAAGGCTGGTCAGTACTTCTGTAACGGTCTGCAGAAATTCTGGCTGATCAGGATTCTTTTTCTTCGTATCTTCAATGACTCTTGCAACATATGCATTCATATTTTATTTTCTCCTCTATTATTTTATATGATCTTCAATGCCATCATATCGCTCAGATAAAGAACTGATTGACGATATCCCCAGGATAGCACCGACGGACACTGGCCCGCTTGACCCGGCCGAAAGAATACATGCAATAGTGGATCATAGAAGAATCACTCTGAGTGCTGTTCCATCTACTGTTCATCATGCGCCATCTCCTTTTCCTATAGTATTTTATACTGAACATTATCAAATGAAAAGATTTTCTATCAAATGTAAACATTTACATATCCATGCAACACCTTTGCATAGAAAAAGCTCCCTCAGCCGTTTTCAGCATAGGAGCTCAATTGATTTTCAGATCATTTCAGACGATATGTGCCCTGTCCCTCTTCCTGCAGAGAGCAGGAGAAGAACTTTTTCATTGCCGTAATAAGATACTGCGTATCCTTTGTACCGCATGTTTCATAGCAGCTGTGCATCGCCAGCTGAGCTAAGCCAATGTCAACGGTATTTAAAGATACATGTGTATTGGAAATATTGCCCAAGGTCGATCCGCCGCGAGAATCACTGCGATTGGTAAAGACCTGCAATGGAACTTTGCATGTTTCGCAGAGCGAACGGAAGACAGCAGCACTGACACCATCTGTTGTATATAACTGATTTGCATTGAACTTCAGCACAATGCCCTGATTCATATGCGGGCGATTGACAGGATCGGCTTTTTCCGGATGATTTGGATGGATGGCATGTGCATTGTCGGCACTGACCATAAAGCTGTTGGCGGCTGCCGAAGCAAACTCTCTTTGGAAAGAAGCAGCGATGCGATGCATCGTATCTTCGAGGAAGGTACTGTTGGCGCCCTGCTTGGTAGAAGAACCTACCTCTTCATTGTCAAAGATCACCAGCATTGGGATCGAAGCGCTCTTGGATGCCTGCAGGAAGCCCTGCAGATTGCCGAAACCGCACTGCAGATCATCTAGATGCGGTGCTGAAACATATTCTTTGTCAGCGCCAAGAACGGTCCCCTTTTCACGCACATACAGGAACAGATCATGACCGATGATATCTTTTTCATGAACGCCGGCTGCTTTGGCTACGATCTTCATGAAAGATCCTTTGCATGATTCATCACCAATGATCGGCAGCATATCTGTCTGACCATTCCATGTATGATCGCTGTTGGCCTGACGGTCCATATGAATAGCAAGACTTGGAATGATGCAGAGATCGCGGTCTACATTGACGATCTTGGTTGCAAAGCAATCGCCCTCTTTGACGATCACACGGCCAGCCACGCTCAGCGGACGATCCAGCCATGGTCCCATCAGCATGCCGCCATAGCCTTCGACGTTCAGTTTCACATAGCCATTGGCAGCAATCTCTGGATTTTCCTTGATCTTAAATGCTGGTGAATCACTGTGCGATGCACCGATCATGAATCCCTGAAATTCTTTTTTCACGGTACGGAAAGCGATCACACTGGATTCATTGCGCACAACAAAATACTTTGCATTCTCTTTCAGTTTCCATGTACTTCCTTCGGTGATCTCCTCATAGTCATTTTCCTTCAATACGTTTCTCACATACGCAATCGTATGGAAGGCTGTCGGAGCCTGATCCAAAAAGTTCAATAGTTCTTCATTGCAGTTCATTTTCTTCTTCTCCTTAGAATACAAAATTTCCATGCCGGAATACCGGTACTGCACTGCCATCATCTCTGATGCCATCCGCATTCATTTCTTTGGTACCGAACATAAAGTCCACATGCTGAGCAGAATCATTGGCACCATGGCTATACAGTTCTTCTTGGCTCATCGAGGTACCATTCTTCAGATTCTCGGGATAACATGCGCCCAGGGCAAGATGGCATGCCGCATTCTCATCATACAGCGTATTGAAGAACAGAATACCGGACTGACTGATCGGACTGTCATAAGGGACCAAGGCAACTTCACCCAAGTGCCTGCTTCCTTCGTCACAGTTCAGCATCTTTGTCAATGTATCCTTTTCCCCATCGGCGCCATAATCGGTGACACAGCCATGCTGGAACTCGAACCAGAAATGATCAATAACCTTGCCGCCATAGGACAATGGCTTAGAGGCATAGACTCTGCCCTCGACACCATTTCTGTTCGGCATGCTGAAGATCTCTTCTGTCGGAATATTCGGATCGAAATAAACACCTGCCGGGGTCGTATCGCCGCCGCCCATCCAAATATGATCCTGTACCAATTCTACCGTCAGATCTGTGCCCAATTCACTTGTAAAGTGCAGTGCTTTGAAATGATATGACGTCATCTTCTTGGCGTGCTCGATCAATTCTGCATCATGTTCCTGCCAATTCTCAATGGGGTCGCTTTCTTCATCCACGCGGGATGTCATAAAGATCGCATCGCCCAGCTTTTCATATGCTTCTTCAATCGGCAGCTGCGGAAACACAGTATGTGCCCACGCCTTAGAAGGCAATCCGATCACGCTCCACTGTCCTTCATTATTCATGGTATATTTCTGCAGATCTTTCATCTTCTTGGCATACGCTGTCTGATAGATATTGATCTTCTCCGGATCTGCATCTTTCATGCCATTCGGTGCATCCGACAGAACAGCTAAGAAACATGCTTTCTCATGATTGTGGCGCGCTGCCCGATCATATTCATCCTGCGGAATATTCTGCAGGATCTTCTTATCCTGGTACTGATACTTCAGTTTTTCAATATCCTGATCATGCCATTCCACATCCGCATAGGATGCCCCAGCTTCATACGCTTCTTTCACGCACATCTGCACAAAGGCAGCATCTCTTGTGGAAGCACGCATTACAAAGGGCTGTCCCTTCTGTACATTGACACCTCTTCTGACCGCAAGGCGGGCCATTTTCTTCATCATATTCTCAGTGATCATTTTATTTTTCCTCTTCCTGATGCAGTACAAATTCTTTCTGATATCCGCTGGACGAAATAATGCTGCTGATCAGTTCTTTCGGGAGCGCAAACGGCTTCGGTCCAAAAGGATTGATGACAAGTCCTGTAAAACGGTCTTGCAGCAAAGGAATCAGCTGCTGAAAATTCAGTGCAATCGTTACGCTGTTTCCAGCCGTGATCATATCTTTCCAGCGATGCAATGCATACCAATCGGTAAAGATCGGCAGGATCTGTTCTTTTCCTCCGACCGGTGTCACCGCGGGAAAGCCGACATCTGTGCGATTGGGCAGAATGTCCATGATGTCTGTGTTCTTCAATACAGACTGCGCATTGCCAGCCGCAAGATACTGACTGTGACAGATGCTGTAAACAAGCAGATTGTAATAGTTTGGATCGCGATAGAAACGTGCGTATTCCATCAGGATACCGATCAGATATGGATTCTCTGCCGTATTCACACCAGAAGAAAGCTGTGTTTCAGCGGGATGAATACTGCTCAGTACCGTATAGGCAGGCAGTTCCTGTTTGGTGAGATCCGTCAGCGTAATAACAGCCGGCATATCTTTTGCTTTTGCCACTTTCTGATCTCCTGCATGGATGGCAGCGATCCGGCAGACCTGTTCTTTCTGATGCGGATACAGCGCATAGAGCTGATCGCCGCAGCGGATCTCGCCATGGACCATGCCTTCGACATCCGTTCTGTCCATTTCGACAGCCGTCTTCTTTTCCAGCAGAATGGTATATCTCCGATCTTTCTGCAGAACATTTTCATTCATCAGATCATGGATCCTGGCACCGGCATCTTTATTTTTCCGATAGCCAGCCGCATAGATCCATATCGCTGCCACTGCTGCCATGGCGATCACATAGATCCATCCACGATGAGCATTGAAGGAATGCAT
Source organism: Erysipelotrichaceae bacterium (assembly GCA_012516665.1). Lineage (GTDB taxonomy): Bacteria > Bacillota_I > Bacilli_A > Erysipelotrichales > Erysipelotrichaceae > Bulleidia. The sequence goes on along the minus strand of JAAYWN010000055.1, from coordinate 7,763 downwards.
GTCGTTCATCAGGAAGATGAGCAGAACAAGCATCCATCCTAAGATGGTCACCAATCCCGCAAAGATCAATGTCCGGCTCCAGCGTCCGAAATGTCTTCTTTTTCCCATATAGCCAGAGATCCGATCATACTGACGGTTCAGATAATTCACCATCAGGATCAGCACTGCTTCATTGATCAGAATGCCAAAGACCATTCTTGGCATCCATTCTGTGCCGGTATGATAGAACACGGCATCAAACCATCCCTGGGTCGCAAGAAGTGCAAGAAATTCAAAAGCCACAATACAAACGATCAATTCCGAAATCACCAAAAACTTTTTCAATTCCAATCTCCTTCGATCCTATCAGTCTACCACTTTCTCCGGCAGATCTCTTTCTTCAATGCATGCGCCCGTATGTTCGCAGACAGCACTGCTTACAATATTTGCTTTTTCAGCTGCCGCGATCAAAGGCTCTCCTCTGCTCAGGCAGGCCAAGATCGTTCCAATATGAGCATCTCCCGCCCCCGTGCCATCTTTTGCACAGCATGGCACAGATGGGATCCTCACCATATCTTTTTCTTTTACCAGAACATCCTTCGGCCCATCGGTGATCACAATGGATGCCTGATGGAATGAATGCAGTTTTTCAGCCGCCTCTTCTTTATTGCCGCTTCCGCTCATAGCTATCGCTTCACGGCCATTCAAGTGGATCAGATCTGCTCTTGCCAATATCCGGCGCATTTTATCTTCCGCGATCATTTTCAATCTCGGTCCTGGCGCAAAGCATACTTTCGCTCTGCTTCTTTCCAAAAAATCTAAAATACATGTTCCGGTCTTATTTTCCAATTCCAGCCCGCACACATAGATCCATGTATCTTCATTCGCCTCTATCTGATCCAGCCATTGTTTATAAAAGTGATATTCTGCCCCCTGCAGTGAAACAAAGGAACGATTGCCCGCATGATCCGCAAAGCAATAGCAGCAGCCATTGGCTTCTTCCGCCTCCTGCCACACTGGGAGTCCTTCTTTCTTCAGCTCACTGCGCACGAAATTTCCATACAGTCCTGTACCTATCGGCGAAGCAAGCAGAAAAGGTACATGGAACAGACCAGCCGCATGCGCCGCATTATGTGCGCATCCGCCCAGATGCATTTCCTGATGGATGCCATTGACATCTTCTTCTAAGGATGGAAGATGATCCACCTCGATCGTAACATCTGCACATGCTGAACCAATAAAAACCAATTTCATTCTGCTTCCTGCCCTTCTCTTCTTTCAAAGACATTATCTTCTCATGGCATTATATCGGCCAACCGATATATTTCAAATAGAAGGTTCTGAACAGGCTTATCCAAATGTATTGAATAAAAAGAACGTGGATGAGATCCCGGCACCTCTCAAGAAAAAATGTATGGTCAAATGCGGCCATACTCTTTATTCTTCTCCATTGTCATCACCTGTCTTCAGCATACGATAGCCGATTCCAGGTCTTGTCTGGATCAGTTGCATCTTCATCGGTGTTTCGATCTTTTTCCTTAGGGTCGCAATATACACCCGGATCGCTGGAGAATCGGTCGGGATCGCATTGCCCCAGATTTCTTTCAGGATCAAGTTGTGCGTGATCACCTTTCCGACATTTTTTGCCAGCAGACAGAGAAGCTTATATTCGATCGGCGTCAGATGGATCTCGCTGCCATCAACATAGACACAGCCCGCTGCATAATCGATCTTCAATGATCCGCTCTGATAGATCATTGGGTCCTGATCCGGTGCCTGAATATACTGCAGACGGCGCAGAGCTGCTCTGAGCCTCGCCAGAAGTTCATCTACACTGAAAGGTTTTGTCAGATAGTCATCTGCTCCTTCATCCAGAGCCTGGATCTTATCTCTGTCATCGGAGCGTGCACTGACAACAATGATCGGCATAGCCGACCATGTCCGTGTCTTGCGGATCACATCCATGCCATCAATATCCGGCAGGCCAAGATCCAGGATCATCAGATCCGGACGATAGGACAAAGATAAAGAGATCGCTTCTGTACCGGACTGTGCTTCCACATGCTTATAGTCATGCGTATCCAATGTCAGGGCAATCAGATTTCTGACTGCTTTATCATCTTCTACCACAAGTACCATATTTTTATTCATCGATCTGCACCTCTTTCATTAATGGCAGCGCAACGGTAAAGACACAGCCATGCGGGTCATTGTCCCTTTCGCTGATCCTGCCATGATGCGCTTCAGCGATAGTTCGGCATAAGCTCAGACCAAGACCAAGACCGCGCCGAGAATCTCCTCTTAAAGAACCTGCGGTATAGAACATCGTAAACAGATTCTTTTTCATTTCATCATTGATACCGGGTCCCGTATCTGCGACCTGGATCCAGACTTCATCCGCATGTTTTTCCTGCGTGATCGTGATCACCGTTCCCTGCGGTGTATACTTTACAGCATTGTCGATCAGATTGGACAGTACCTGGATCATTAAAGATGCTTCCACTTCGACCATCATCAGTTCATCCTGCGGAACAATTTTCAAAGTATGTCCATTCAGCAGATGCGACATATGATCTGCCGCTTCTTCAATCAGATCCTGCACCGCTTCCGGCTGCAGATTCAAGGTCAGACTGTTGTTATCCATACGCGTCGTCAGCAGAATATTTTCAACAACATTGATCAGCCATTCTGCATCATCATTGATATTCTGATACAGAAGATGCCGCTGTGCTTCATCCAATTTTTCTTCTTCCTGGAGCAGTACTTCAGAATTTCCGGAGATACTGGTCAATGGTGTTCTTAGATCGTGCGATATCGCTCTTAATAAAGTCGATCTTGTTTTTTCTCTCTGCGTCTCGATCTCTAAGCGATTCTGATTCTCCCGCAGCTGTTCCCGTTCAATTGCTGTGCCGCATTCGCTCAGCAGGGCGGTCAGCAGATCCTGATCCATATCTTCTGCTTTTGTCTGTCTGCCAGCATGAATGCCGACCACGCCAAGAATACCTTTGCTGCCATAGACAGGCAGATAGCGATACATAGCATTCGGACTGATCGCCGTTCCTGCCCCTGCTTCACTGGCATTGAAATAGGTCCAGCGAGCAATCGGTATTTCATTCTGCAGCACATCTTCATTGATCTTCTGATCATCAGAAGCGATCTTTTTTACGATCGGTCTATCCAATCTGCTATTGACCACCGGATACAGCAGAACGCTCTTTCCCGTAAAACGGGAGATCAAAGCAGCTGAATCCAATAGGATCTCGTTCTGGGTCTGTGAATGCTGCAGATTCCGGCTGGCAGCCAGCAGTACATCTGTACGATAGGCTTTCTGGGCAATGACCTTTTCCTCTTTTTTGCTGCGGATCGTTAAAGAACTAGTCAGGATCGCCGAAATGCCCATGACCGCAAAGGTCAATGGGTAGCCCGTTTCATAAGCAAAGAAGGTATATCTTGGTTCCGTAAAGAAGTAGTTGAAGATCAGGACACTGGCCAAGGATGCAAAGATGCTGTATGTATAGCCGTCTGTCAGATAAGAGATCAGCAGAACAGACAGGATATAAACCGTAACAATGTTTGTTTCGGTCACACCGATACTGTACAGCAGCATGCTCAGCAAAGTCGTTATGCCCAGCATACCAAGCGTGATCAGACATGAATTCAGATTCAATTTCTGATGTTTCTTGGAAGTACTGTAGACCGATGCATATTCCTGCGAGACCAGATAGACATCCAGATATGGTGCAAGCTTCAGCAGTCTCTGGATGATCCGATCTTTTTTTACAAAGATATTCTTCTTCTTTTCTGAGATACCGATCACGATGCGTTCCGCCCCGCAGACTCTGGCATACTCTGCAATCTGTGAAGCAATATCTGTGCCGGCGATCGACATGAACCTGACGCCCATCTTTTCTGCCAGCTCACGTTCTTTCTGCTTGTTATCTGCCGAAGAGAACAATGTCAAATAGAGAATTGAAAAGTTCTCATGGAACGCTTTTGCTAATTCTGCAGCCGTTTCAGCAATCTCCATGCCATCCATTTCGGATGTCATGCATGCAAGAATCCGACTGTCTTTTATTTCGCTCATACTTCTCTCTGTCTCCCTTATGATGCATTGTTAATCATACTCGCTTTTCGATAGGTAAAGTATACAAAGACAGAAGCACCGATGAAGATAATAACCGCAAAGATCATGCCATTGATATCCATCAGCATATCCTTCTGATGCCCAGCAGAAAGCACTTTGACCGAGGTGGCATGAATATCGAGATCGCCGCCATGTTCGCTGCAGGCCCGATGGAAAACACCAACGATCTCTATCGTATCGCCCACGGCACCATACCCGCCCAGATGCTGGATCTGCTGTGCCTGTTCTTCGCTCATATCGATGCCGATGGCATTGTCGCCGTCATTGACATTGACCCATGTCACATCGTCTCTTTTCATGATCGTACCAATTGCTTCGCCAGAGTATACGATGGTCTGTCCATCCAGCTCTTTTGCCCGATCGATCAGATCATTGCTGCTGACCGTTTCTGTTTCCGCATGGATCGTACAGATACCGCAGCTGAACAGAACAGCCATCAGAATCACTATTCTTTTTATCATGCTCTTTTCAGCCTCCTGAATGCATACGCAATCAAAGTAAAGACAGACATAAATTCCAATCTTCCCAGCCACATGATCACGAGATACGTGATCTTCAGGAAAGCCGGCATGCTTGGTGCTGTTATGCCGATCGACAATCCGACATTGCCCGTGACAGATGCACTTTCAAAGGCTGCCATCATCGCTGGATATCCAGCATACATTCCTGCCAGCATTCCTATTGCAAAAGTGAGAATATACAGCAGGATGATCAAAGCAGCGCTCTTCACCATAGAATCGCTCAGGATCATGTCCCGGATATGATGGATCCTGGCTGTCCTGATACGTGAATCCGGTACAAGCATGCGTGAGATCTCTGCTTTGACTGCCTTGAACACGATGCCTATCCGCAATGCTTTAAAACCGCCTGCTGTTGAACATGCACTGCCGCCGAAAAGCATGGCAGTGGTGATAGCGAACAAAGCAATATCTCCCCATTCATAGAAGAATTGTTTTGCATAAACGCTCATGAAGCCAGTTGTTGTATGCCCTGATGCCAGCAGATAGAATCCTTTGCGGAACATCGCCATAAAGTTAGGATATACGTTGTTCTGCATCAGCCCTGTAATGCAGATGATCGTCAATACAGACAGCGTAATAGTAAATGTCACGGTCTCAATATTCTTGCGGATCTCACTGCGATGACCGCGCATCACAGCATAATGCAGTGCAAAGTTGAAGGAACCAATCAAGAAGAAGATCATGGATCCTACTTCAACGCCCAGATCATGATAATACAGCATATTCTGGCTCATTGGCGCAAACCCGCCGGTAGACCAGGCAGACATAAAGATCCACATGCCATGCAGAATACCTTCACCCGCCGGCAATCCTGCATGAATGATCAAAGCCGACATCACAATGGTACCGATCACCAGATACAGCATACTGATGCGCCAGATACTGCGCGATGTCGTCACGGCATTCGGTGACAGCTTTTCATCTTTTCCTTCGCCAACATACATCATGTATACATTGGCATAATTCCGGCTCAGAAAAGTCAAAGCCAGCACGACCATACCCTGGCCGCCCAAGAAAGTCAGCAGATGGCGCCACATATTAATGCCATTGGAGACATGATCCAGATCCCGGATCAAAAAGACGCCCGTCGTTGTCAGACCGCTCATGACATCAAAACAGCTGTCTAGGTAAGAACCATAGCTGCCTGACAAATACAAAGGCAATGCGCATAGCAGCATCCCGATCAGCCATGACAGAGAAGCGATGATCGTTCCTTCGCCAAAGTTGATCTTCACCTGCCGATATTGAAAACCTATTTGAATAAAAATACATCCCACGGCCATGGCAATGCCGGAAGACAGCAGAAAGATCGATACGATCTGCGCCTCACGGCAGAAGGCCGCTGTCACGGCCGGAATGATCATCAGAACGCCCAGCACTAAAACGATCAATCCGACATAATAGCAGATCGGATAGAACCTGCTTACTTGTTTTTCATTTGTCATATATGCCTCAAGCCAGCAGTGACAGAACAAGTCCGATGCAGGTCAGTGCACTGACAAAAAGAACTTCCGTACCGATACCGCGTGCTGTCTCATTGATCTCTTTCATTCTGCACCTCCTGAGAAGGAACCATCCGTCCTGATCTTATCCAATTCCTCTTTCTTGCCCCACAGGATCACTTCATCATTTTTCATCAGAATGGTCTCACCATTCGGTACGATCACACTGCCATCCCTTAATATTGCAATGATGATGACCCCGCTCTTCAGACTGATCTCGCGCAGCGTATGTCCTTCAAAGCCAGCCCCCTGTGCCACCGTATATCTGCTCAGTTTCAGATCTGATGTATGATCTTCCACAAAACGCTTCATTTCCGTCCAATCCAATTCTTCATTGATCGTATTGGCAATGGCATCTGTTGAACTGATCACAGAATCAACGCCAAGCTTTTTAAACGCTATAATATTCTTCGGATTCTTTACCCGAGCAACCGTCCGTTTCACACCAAAGTAATCCTTTGCAATCTGGCAGGCTGTCAGATTATTCTGATCATGGCCTGTGACTGTGATCACCACATCTGTTTCACCAATGCCGGCATCCTTCAGCAGCTGAGCATCTGTACCATCGCCCCATGTAACAGCGACATTGTGCGTGCCCAGATCATTTTCAATGCCATCGCAGCGCTCTTTATCTTCTTCCACCAGCATGATGTGATTCTTTTTATTTTCCATCAAGTCCTTTGTAAGGTAATAGCCGACGTTCCCGCCGCCAATAATCATAATTCTCATAGTTCGCTCCACTTCGCAGCTTCATACATCGCATCCACACATAAAGTGACCGGGCAGATTACCTGCATGCATAAAGACTTCATCACTTCCTGCTTGATTGGATCATCGATCCGCACAATCGTCCTCTGCACGTGATAGATCTTCGATGCCACTTCCGCAATCATTACATTTGTATTGTCATCATCTGTCACAGCATAGACGCCATCCGCTTTTTCAATCCCTGCCTCTTTCAGCACATCCTCATCGATGGGGATCCCAGCTACCGTCAGGTAATTGCTGCCAGAGCCCAGCTTATCAAAGCAATTCTGATTGCGATCCACGATGGCAATATCATGCCCATCTTTAGACAGCTTCTCAGCCAAAGCAATGCCCACTGCATTGCACCCTGCCACGATCAGATACATAATGCATGTTCCTTCTGCTGCACTGTCTTGGTTTCTTTCATTGGTTCTTCTCCATAGTCATAATCCCGATCTATCGCAAATGCCCCGAATGTCTCCAGGTTCTTCTCTGCTGGTTCATAGCTGGGATCCAAAGCATACGCTGCTCTGAAGTGCTTCATTGCATCGCTGTGCTTTCCTTCCTTCTCCAATAAAATACCCATCAAGTTATGCGGTCTGGCCGCATGAGGCTCCTTCAGCATCAAGGTACTGATCAATGCCTCTCCTTCATGAAAGCGATGATTATTGATCATCTCTTTTATCTCTTCTGTTTCATAGCTATTCTCATTTTCCATACAAGTACACCTTCTTTTTTCACTTAAGATTCTATTGTTTTCCATATCAAGATAGTGTTCAGAAAGCATCTGTATTTGTTAGTATTCTGTTAAGATTGCATATAAAAAGGGTACTGCTCATCAAGAGCAATACCCAGTCTCATATCATTTGA
>JAAYWN010000054.1 GCA_012516665.1 Erysipelotrichaceae bacterium | reverse complement strand
GGCATATGTAGTGACTGTATTGATCTTTGTTATGGGAACTTCTTCTTCTCGCGGAATGCTGTTCGGCTTCAAGGATCTGGATCTGCTGAAAGCAATGCCGTTCACCGATAAAGAGATCGTATTCTCAAAGCTGTCCGTATTTACCTTGACCGAATATGCATATGCGGGTGCTTTCTTTGTGCCGGTCATCATTATTTTCGGCATCAAAGCAGGCATGGGCATTCTGTTCTATCTTTTGGCTTTTCTTGGCTTTATATTTCTGCCCTTCATTCCGATTGCGCTGTCTTCTTTGATCGGCATGGGATTGGAACGTCTCAGTGCGGGAAAAAAGCATTCTGATCTGATCCGGAACGTCACCGCTGTTCTGCTGTTCCTGGTCATCTATGCGGGTGCGATGTATATGAGCTTTCAAAGTGACGGACTTACTGATTTTGGAAATATCAATGCATATTTTGGCAGTGTACTGCTGCCGGTCAAGTGGTATATGCAAGGCGCACTGGAAGGACATATCCTGCCGGTGCTTGGCTTTGCGGTCCTATCAGCAGCCGTCTATGCACTGTTTGTATATTTCTATGCAAAATCGGTCATGAAGATCAATGCTTTATCTGGTCAAGGCTATCATGTTAAGGGATTTAAGGTAAAGAGAGTCAAACGGAACAATGTCTTTGCGGCTTTGGTCAATAAGGAAAAGGATCGGTTCTTCAAGAATTTCCTCTATGTCTTCAATACTGCTTTTGGAATGTTCCTATTGGTTGGCGGATCAATCTATTTGATGTTTGCTCATAATGCGACCGTTGCAATGCTGAGCGAGATCATTGGTGATGATTCCTCCATCAATCTGATGATGTCCCAGCTGTTCATTCTGGTCATTGTCATGCTGGGAGAAATGACATGCACAACAAGTTCTTCTATTTCTTTGGAAGGAAAGAGCCTCTGGATCATGAAGACACTTCCGGTAACGACATCACAGGTTTTCTGGTCAAAAATGATGATCAATATTCTGCTGATCATTATTCCAAGCGCTATTTCTCTGATCCTGCTGGGCATCGTCTTTGGCTTCCAATGGCTCTATTATATCTGCGGTCTTGTCTTTATTGCGGCAGCAGCATTTGGCATCAGTATGTTCGGTCTGCTGATGAATCTTGCGTTCCCAAAATTGGCATATGAGAATGAACAGGAAGTGATCAAGCAGTCGATGCCTGCGTTCCTCGGTGTCATGATCCCGATGTTTGTCGGTATACTGATGCTGATGGGATTCTTCATGTTCGGGCAGGAAGTTGATGGCTTGTTCTATATCTATTTGGCTGTCTTTGCAGTCTTGGATATTGTGATGTATGCGATCCTGATGAGCACGGGTAAAAAGAAATACAATTCTCTGAGCTGAGGATCAGCCTGTATGTAGATGGCAAAGAAAACCTTCTACAGCAGGCTTTTTTTTGCGGATGCAACTGACAGTTGACATATTTCCAAGTAGAATAACGTAGGAGCGTAAGCTCCGAAGTTACCGGGCCTTTCCCCGCAGCTCTGCTGCGAAGATGCCTTCGGAAGGTTACGTCCCGCTTAGCGGGACAGTACTAGCCCGAGGTACGAGGGCGTATAATACCTTCCGAAGGGTCGGCGAAGAAAATGGGGCAAAGCAGTTATCTACATCAATCGCACAATGTCTCGAATCTTGTGTACCACTTTGTATGCCCGGCAAAATACCGTCGCATCGTGGTAAGCGAGGGAGTAGATGAGTGTATCAGGCAAACGTGCGCGGGCATTGAGCTGAGGTACGAGTGGATCGAGTTCCTGGAAATCGGAACAGATAAGGATCATATCCACTTTCTGATACAGTCTACACCGGAACATAGTCCGGGCGAGATCATACGAGTAGTGAAAAGCATAACAGCCAAGCGCGTGTTTGCCGAACACCCGGAAGTAAAGAAGCAGTTATGGGGCGGAGAATTCTGGAGCGACGGGTATTTTGTATCGAGTGTAGGCAAGAATACAAACGAAGAAGTTATACAGAACTATGTAAAACAGCAGGGTACACAAGATTCGTATCAACAGCTATATATAAAAATATAGCCGACAGAGAGGAGATACACCGCTTCACGCACAAGCGTGAAGGCAAACGTCTGGTAGACGTTTGAGGGCTCTGCCCCGGGGTAATTCATTT
>JAAYWN010000053.1 GCA_012516665.1 Erysipelotrichaceae bacterium | reverse complement strand
CTCCAGTTCTTTCCTCATCAATTCATTCTAGGCATCAGATAGATTGGTGCCTTGTGATACTGCTGCATTCAATTCTGTGTTAATATTTGGCATGGGAGATCTCCTTTATAAAGTGTCGTGACTTTATTCTGAAGATAGATCTCCTTTTTTCATAGGAGTACGTTTACACAAGATTATTTAAACACTCTGATCAAAGCAATAAATATACTTGCACTTCACATTCTTTAAAACAGCGGGGAACGAAAAGATATGAGCAAAGCAGGTGAAGATAGGACCATTTTATTGTGTTACTTTATTGCAGAAGCTGCTCTTTTAGCAGGAACAGTTTCGCTGCAGACATGCGTACCGGAATCAGTATATACAAAGATACAGTATCCGGCGATCATACTGAACTTTATGGTCATGCTGCATTTCTACATGCAGGGGAAGGTCAGTCAGGGCACATGGAGAGAGAAAGCAATTCCTTTGGCTCTTCTGCTGACACTGTGTGCAGATCTGTTCCTTGTAGGCATCAATAATTACTATATCATCGGCATTCTGTTCTTCTGCGCAGTGCAGACAGTCTATGCATTGTATCTGGGAGTGAATAAGATCAGTCTATTTGCCAGAGCGGCACTGTTTATTATTCTGGCAGTGTTTGTGGCCAAGACGGATTTCACTTTGCTGGCTTCTTCTTATTCAATGGCGAATCTTACAGTGAATGTATTCTCTGCTTGGCATGCATATGCCAAAGAACATACGCCTGAAAAGCTGCTGTTTGCGATAGGCATCCTGCTGTTCTTCGGCTGCGATGTATCGGTCGGCATTCGCAATGCGGCGGGGCTGAGCACCATGCTGTATGCAGTATCTTTCTATCTGGTGTGGATCTTTTATATACCTTCGCAGGTATTTATCAATATGTCATTCATTAGGGGAGCGAAAGGAAAGAAGAACTCATGAATACAATGTCTATCAGAAAAGTATCAGAAGCAGCTTTTGCGGCCGTGCTTGCATGCACACAGATTGTTCTGGTCAAGGCAGAAAGCACAGAATACAAAATGTATTCCTATCATTTTACACCGCATGAGATTACCAATACAGATTATGCCGATGAGATGGCGTATTCAGATGATTATTTTAAAGACGATGCATCTGTTTATAACAATCATCTGGCAACGGCCTCAATGTCATTGGCATCCTCTTCCATCAGTGCCAATGCGGTAAGAAATGATGATCTGTCGATCAATTGCTATGATAATGGCACATTGACAGCACTGAATAAGAAGAATACTTCTGCCTCGGATACCTATTGGTATAAGAGCGAAAATCTGCAGGAACTCTTAACAAATTTGGGCTTTGCAGATTTCTAAGTCAATAAGAACTATACAGTGCAGCCTGGCGAACAGACGATCGGTGCCGGTGTCGCTACAAAAAAGATCACCGAAAATGGAAAAACATATACACTGATTGCTATTGTGCCTCGTTCGGCCGGATATGAAAAAGAATGGGCTGGCAATTTTACCATCGGTGATGGCAGCAATTCCGATGGCCTTGCGGAAGGCTTCTATAATGCGATGACGGAAGTCGTACGGTTCTCCGCTGATTATATTCAGCGGCATGGCATTTCCGGTGATACAAAGATCTGGACGGTCGGCTACAGCAGAGGCGCTGCAACCGCTAATTTAACAGCAGGATGGTATGCGGATCATGCGGCCAGCGATCCAAGACTGACCAATATCTCTCTGCAGAGAGAGGATATCTATGCGTATACCTTCGGTACACCGGCCGGTGTCCACTATGATACAGCAGCTGAAAAAGAAGCTCTGCATACCAACTATGCATTTATCCATAATATCTTCGCGGCATATGATCCTGTTTCCATGCTTGCCTTGGATCAATGGGGCTTTACGAGATATGGCACAGATCATACGTTGAATGCGGGCTACGATACTTCTTCGCATCAGGATACAAATACAAGTGTCATGCTTTCCTATTTAAAACAGCTGAATGCACTGTTAGCCGAGGGGACGGACTATCGTACAGAAAGCGGCAGTACAAGACTGTGGATCTCACCTAAGTATCTAAATCAGCTATCGGTGGGGACACATACACTCAGTGCATATTACATAGGATATGATGGCCCAGTTACGGCGGAATTTACAATTGAGAATGCAAAGGAAGAATATAGTGAAATTGTGAATACCAGTGCACCTGGCCTAGACAATTGGATCATCTTATTTGGCCTGAGTACGCTTATGGCTGCAGGATGTTTGATGGTGCTAAAGAAATACAGAACAAAACTGAATTGAACGTAAAAGAATAATGTATGAATCCCACTGAAATAGATGTGCCTAGATGGCTGCACTCTATGCAGGTGGGATTTTCATTTTCTTATAAGAATTTCAATGCTTCAGTGG
>JAAYWN010000052.1 GCA_012516665.1 Erysipelotrichaceae bacterium | reverse complement strand
TGGCCTTGCCACGCCGGCATCTTCTTTGCTGCAGGTCGCAATGTGTGTCCTGTATATGATCTTTGCGGCTCGCCGGAAAGAAAAACAATATCTGGCACAGGCAGTAGTATAATAATTTCAGAGGTGATTTTATGCCAATTTGGTTATGGATCGTAATAGGAATTGCTGTCATTGCTGTGATTGTATTCTTTATTATGGGATACAAATTCTTTAAGCTTTCTTTAGACAAGAACAGCAATGTATTTGCATCAAGTGAGTCTGATAATTCCGGCTGGTCGCAGTATGAACCGCAGCATAGCAAAGAAATGGCCTGGCTGAAAGCTCAGTCTTTTGATGAAGTAGATATCTTAGCAGGCGATGGGCTGAAGCTTCATGGACATTATCATAAGAACCCTAAGGCAAAGCGGGCGGTAATATGCGCGCATGGATACCATGGAACATGGAGCGATGACTTTGCCAGTGCTGCTCCATGGCTTTTCCAAGACTGCAGTGTGCTGCTGATCGATCAAAGATGCTGCGGTCAGAGTGAAGGTCAGTATTATACTTTCGGTGCTATGGAATCCGAAGATGTAATTCTCTGGACGTCTTGGCTGGATAAGATGACAGCACATCATCTGCCGATCTATCTGTACGGTATTTCCTTAGGCGCGTCGACGGTGCTGATCTGCAGCGACCGTACGCTGCCTTCCTCAGTGAAAGGAATCATCGGCGACTGCGGCTATACATCCATGGAAGATATCTTTGCATCACTTGCCTGGCGCTGGTTCCATATTCCCGGCTATCCTCTTGTCTGGTTCGTAGCTTTCTGGTGCCGTGTCAAAGGGCACTTCTCTTTATACAGAGCAGATGCAAGAAAAGCACTGAAGCATTCACTGCTGCCAGTTCTGCTGATCCATGGCACGGGGGATGATTTTGTCCTGCCGAAGAACAGCCAGCAGAATTATGATGCATGTTCATCCAAGAAAGAATTAGTTTGGATCAAGGATGCATCGCATGCAGCAGCACATATCAAGGATCCAAAGTCTTATGAAGCAGCCGGAGAGAAGTTCTTCGCTGCATGTGAAGGAAATGCGAATGGCAGCAGATAAGAGCTTTACCAAACAGGAATGCATGGATCTTAGACATGTCTGCCGCATTGCACTCCAGCTTGGCACAGAGATCCAAAATCATGAAAAGATTGAAAGCATCGCAAAGGACCTGCAGGATCAGGAAGATCTGCTGATCAATGATGCGGATAAAAAAACACTGCGCTGGTGCATGATGCTGCCGGAACTGTATTGCCAGAAAAAAATGGATATCTTAACCAAGATGATCGGCAGCGAAGTGCATGATCCAAAGCATGGAGACATCAAATGGTTCTCAGAATTGGAAAAGAAGGAACTGCTGCATAAGCTGCATGCTTCATCTGCCAAAGCAGCCAGAAAGCTATATATTTCGGATCTTCATTTTTATCATAATTCGCTGAATAAGCAGATGGACTGCCGCGGTTTTAAAGATCATGAAGAAATGAATGCATACATGATCCAAAAGTGGAATGAAAAGGTGACCAAGAAAGATGAAGTCTATATTCTCGGCGATCTGTCCATTGCCAAGGGAATTGCAACAAATACGATCGTTAAGCAGCTGAATGGCAGACTGTATTTCATTGTTGGCAATCATGATGCTTTTCTGAAGGATCCTGTCTTTGATCAAAGCAGATTTCAATGGGTCCGGCAGTATGCGGAGATCCATGATGAAGGCAGGACGGTGGTGCTGTCGCACTATCCGATCTTCTGCTATAACGGGCAATACCGCCGAAAAGAAGGTGTGCCGTATGTCTATATGCTGTATGGGCATGTTCATAATACCCATGATGAAAAGCTGATCAATCACTTCATTGCGGAAACAAAGAAGACGAAAGTCCAGTCGAAATATGACAAAGAGCCAACCCCGATCCCATGTCAGATGATCAACTGCTTCTGTATGTTCAGCGACTATATGCCGCTGACCTTGGATGAATGGATCGAAGTGGATCGCAAACGCAGAAATAAAATGAATCAGGCTTGGAAGAAAGAACATGAATAAGTGCTTATAATCGAGGAGGGATCAGATATGGGCTATCTTTTTACAGCATTGGCATCGTTTGCAGCAGGTATACTGCTGGCATGGCTGCTTATGAACAGAAAGAAAAGCAGTCGCGTGAACAGTACTGTTATTGAGTCTAGGATCGCGGAATGCAGCGATCTGACAACATGTACGCTGGTCTATGTGGATCTGGTCAAGTTCAGCGAGGGATCGATCCCTTTGATCACGAAGAAAGCTTTCTCAATGATCTATCAGGCAGACATTCGTGCCGGTATTGATCTGTCTCAGGCTAAAGTGGAAGTGACACCGCGCACAGTTACGGTCCATCTCCCGCAGACACAGGTGCAGAGCATTGAAGTTGATACTGCCACACTGCGCTTTTATGATGAACGTCTTGCTTTGTTCAATTGGTCGCATAAAGAAGACATCGGCACAGCCATTGCGGCGGCCCGCAGAGATGCAGAAGAACATGCAAATCTTGACAGTCTGAAGAATCAGGCAAGAAGGCAGGCTGAAAAAGTACTGGCAAAACTGATTGAACCGATGAGCGATGGCAGAGAAGTCATCATTGCATAGGATCCTTGAAGCTGAGGATCTTTTTTTCTTTTCTTGACAGCCGATCAGCAGATGCGTATAGTATCACTGTATTAATCAACTAATACAGTGAAAGGGATGCTATGAGATGGGTATTTAAGAGTGATTTGCCGATCTATCTGCAGATGATCACGTCTTTAAAAGAAATGATTGCCAATGGCACATATCCACCTGGCAGCCGTATGCCCTCGGTGAGAGAACTGGCCACAGAGGCTGGGGTCAATCCGAATACGGTGCAGCGCGCTTTCGCTGAATTGGAAAGAGATGGCCTGCTGCATACAGAAAGGACCAATGGGCGCAATGTCAGCGATGATCAGAAAGTCCTTGATGAGCTGAAATCTTCTTTGGCAGAAGAAGCAGTAGATGATATGGTCAGGCGCTTGAAAAAACTGGGCATGAGCGGGAAAGAGATTTCTGATCTTGCGGCTGAAAGAGCAGAGCAGGAAGAAGCACCGTTGGATCCAGAAGATGCGGATACAGAAAGGGAATGAGCTATGAATATATTGGAATGTAAGAGTCTGACAAAAAAATATGGACGTGTGACGGCTTTGGATGAGATGGATCTTACTTTGGAATCCGGCAGGATCGTTGGTCTTCTGGGACCGAATGGCAGCGGGAAAACAACCTTGATCAAGATTGCCAATCGTCTGCTTCAGCCGACAGGAGGAGAACTGCTGATCGCTGGTGAAAAACCAAGCGCAGATACAAAAGCGATGATCTCTTATCTGCCGGATCGTACGTATCTGCCGGAATGGATGAAGATCAATGAACTGCTAAATATGTATGAGGATTTCTTTGAAGATTTTGACAGTGATAAAGCAAAGGAACTGCTGCAGTCGCTGCAGATCCCTGAAGATAAAGCAATGAAGAAGATGTCCAAGGGAACGAAAGATAAAGTACAGCTGATCCTGACCATGAGCAGACGGGCGAAGATCTATCTTTTGGATGAACCGATTGCTGGCGTCGATCCAGCAGCTCGTGATTATATCCTGCGTACGATCCTAAGCAACTATTCACCGGATTCTTTGGTGCTGATCTCAACACATCTGATTGCAGATGTAGAGGCAGTATTGGATGAAGCGGTATTTCTGAAACAGGGCAAAGTCCTGCTGCATGCCCCAATCGATACGATCCGGCAGGAAACAGGCAAGAGCGTTGATGAATATTTCCGGGAGGTATTTGCATGCTAGGAAAACTGATCAAATATGAAATGAAAGCTGGCGAAAGATTCTTTGTGCCTCTGTATGCGGTCATGATCGTCATGGCTGCGCTGATCGGCCTGACTTCACGCTATCAGGATTCCGTGAAAAGCATGTCTTATGTCTTTGGAATTGCGATGCTGCTGTATGGCATCCTGATCGTGGCAGCAATCGTACTTACCATCTATCTATTGGTAGAACGCTTCTATCACAATCTGCTGGGCAATGAAGGCTATCTGATGTTCACGCTTCCTGTCAGCACTGCTTCTCATATATGTGCAAAGGTCCTGACCGCTTTGATCTGGATGATCATCGGTGTCGGCATGGTCATGCTGAGCAGTCTGGTCATGGGATTCTTGTCAATTTCCTGGCAGGATCTGCAGCGCATCGTTGAGGGTATTTCCGAGATGATGGCAAATTTTCATTTTGATGGAGATCTTCTTCTGCAGTCTATGGAGATTCTAATGCTGGTGGCTCTGGGCTCTGTATCAAGTATTGTCCGGATCTATGCGGCCATCTCGATCGGCCATTTCTGGACAGATCATAAAGTCCTAGGAGCTGTGCTGTCCTTCATTGGCTTCACTATATTGGAGGCATTTGTGATGATCAGCTTTGCAATGACAGATATATCGATGGATATTTGGCTTGTATATTTTTATGATCTGCTTTGGATAGCTGTATACGGCCTGATCACTTGGTATGTTCTTGACCGTCATCTCAATTTGGAATGAGGGAAGCAGCGAGAGTGTCAAGACTGTTCTTTCAAAAAAGCTATGGTATATTAAAGGT
>JAAYWN010000006.1 GCA_012516665.1 Erysipelotrichaceae bacterium | reverse complement strand
TTGATGAATGTATCGAAGGGGTTGTCAGATCCATCGGTCTGATGCTGTCGCAGGACAGCTGTCTGCTTGGTCGCAATATAGCCAGGGCCGATACCGTTGCACTGAATGTTGTACTGACCGTATTCGGAACAGATGTTCTTTGTCAGCATCTTCAGTCCGCCTTTGGCAGATGCATAGGCACTGACCGTTTCACGGCCCAGCTCGGACATCATCGAACAGATGTTGATGATCTTGCCGTGTCCTTTGGCTATCATCGCAGGGATCACAGCTTTGGACATGATAAATGGTCCGACAAGGTCGATCTTTACGACCTGTTCAAAGTCATCGGCAGCCATTTCTGTCATTGGAATGCGCTTGATGATCCCAGCATTGTTTACCAGGATATCGATCGTACCGTATTGCTTGGCAATGGTGCTAATCATTTCTTTGACATCCTCTTCTTTGGTCACATCGCAGACAAAGCCATGTGCTTCGAAGCCCTCTTCATGATACGTCTTTTCTGCTTGGATGACCTTATCTTTGCTCCGGGCATTGAAACAGACAAGGGCGCCTGCTTTGGCCAGAGCCTGGCCGATGGCAAAACCGATGCCGTAGGTGCCGCCGGTGACCAGAGCTACTTTTCCATCCAGCCGAAAGTCTTCTGCTTCAAGCATAGATCAGCGCTGAACGCGTCCGTTGGCATTGCCATTGGCCAAGGTCAATGCTTCATCTTCGGATACAAGGTTCATATCGCCAGGAATTGTATGCTTCAGAGCAGAAGCAGCTACCGCAAACTCCAGAGCTTTCTTCGGATCATTCCACTTTGTCAAGCCGTGGATCAGTCCGCCGGAGAAACTGTCGCCGCCGCCGACACGATCGACGATCGGAGCAATGTCATAATGCTTGGATTCATAGAATTCTTTGCCATCATAGATCAATGCTTTCCAGCCATTGTCAGAAGCACTGCGTGATTCTCTCAAGGTGGAAGCGACGATCTTGAAACCGAACTTTTCAGCCATCTGCCTGAAGATCGTATGGTATCCGGAGGCGTCTGTATTGCCGCCTTCCACATCTGCTTCCGGTTTAAAGCCTAAGCACATCTGGGCATCTTCTTCATTGCCGATGCATACATCAACATACTGCATCAGAGGAGTCATGACCTTCTGAGCTTTTTCTTCTGTCCAGAGCTTCTTGCGGAAGTTCAGATCGCAGGAGATCGTGACATTGTGGCGCTTAGCAGCTTCACATGCTTTCTTTGTCAATTCTGCAGACTTATCAGAGATGGCTGGGGTAATGCCAGACCAATGGAACCAGTCGGCACCATCCATAATGGCATCCCAGTCAAAATCACTTGGCTCTGCTTCCGCAATCGAAGATCCAGCACGGTCATAAATGACTTTGGAAGGACGCATGGAAGCACCATTCTCTGCATAGTAGATGCCTAAGCGGTTTCCGCCGCGGGCAATAAAGTCTGTGTTGACGCCATATCTGCGCATCGCATTGATGGCTGCCTGGCCAATCTCATGGGCCGGTACCTTTGTTACAAAATATGCATCATCACCATAATTGGCACAGGATACCGCAACGTTTGCTTCACCGCCGCCATAGATGATATTGAACTTATCTGATTGGATGAATCTGCCGTTTGGCTCTGAAGGTGTCAAGCGCAGCATGATCTCTCCGAGTGTAACTACTTTTGTCATGATAGTATTATTTTCTCCCCTTTTCAGTTGTTAACGAAATGAACTCTGAAGCCGCCCATCTCATCCTTGAAGTAAGCAAACTTTGCATCGCCTGCTTCATCATATGTGATGGAGCTTTCATCAAAAGCAAAGCCCAATGCTCTGTAGTAGGCAAGAGCTCTCTCAACATTGTTGACACCGATGGCAATATGTCCCTTGGTGCCGAAATGTTCCTTGACCATGATCTCGATCATCTCGCTGCCAAAATATCCCTTGCTTGTTTCACGAACGGTTCCCTGCAGAAGGTTGGCAAATGCATCAGCTGTATTCTTGCCATCTGCTTCGGTGCAGTTGATGCCGATATGCTTGATATGCATGCCAAGCATCTTAAGAACTGCTTCTCTGGAGATTCTTTCCACTTCATCAAATCTGCCGTTCTTGATCAAGTCTCCCTTGACCATCCATGTGCCGCCGACCGCGAAAATCTTATTGAAAGAAAGATAGTCCAGCATATTGTTCGTGTTGACACCGCCTGTAGGCAGGAAAGTCATTGTCTTATATGGACCGCAGAGTGCTTTGATTGTTTTGATGCCGCCCATAGCCTCGGCTGGGAAGAACTTTACTGTATGCAGACCTAAAGCAAGTGCCTGCTCTAATTCAGAAGCACTGGAAATACCTGGGCATACAGCAACGCCTTTGGCTTGGCAGTACTTGACAACTTCTGGATTCAGACCTGGAGCGACGATGAACTCTGCACCTGCATCCAAGGCAGAATCGACCTGTTCTTTTGTTAATACAGTGCCAGCACCGACGATCAGTTCTGGTCTCTGTTTCTTCATGGCAATCATTGCATCATGCGCTGCCGGAGTGCGGAAAGTCACTTCTGCCGCAGGCAGACCGCCTTTGCACAGAGCATCTGCCAAAGGTGCAGCATCTTCTACTCTGTCTAAAACAATGGCAGGGATAATTCCAATGCCATGCAGCCTCTTCATTACATCTTTTGAATCACTCATACTCGCAAATTTCCTCCTATTTGTTAGTAAACCGGTATACCTATAAGGTAATCTTTCTGACCATCGTTGTCAAGGAGAAAATCGTGTTTTTTACGATATATAAGACATATTAAAATAATGTATAAATTTCATGATTGGATTGACAACGGTTTCATTCGGTTGTACTCTTATGGCATAAACCGGTTAACATACAAGGAGAAGGATATGGCAAAAAAAATTACAATCAATGATATTGCGAAACTTTCTGGAGTTTCGAAGACGACTGTTTCCTTTTACTTGAATGGGAAATTTGAAAAGATGTCAGAAGATACGAAGCATCGTATCGAAAGTGCTATTGATAAAACGAATTATCGTCCGAATGCAATGGCACGCTCACTGAACTATAAACAGACACAGCTGATCGGTGTCATCATCGGTGACATTACGAACTCTTTTGCCAATCAGATCGTAAAGGGGATCGACGATTATGCCCGTGAGCACGGGTATCAGATGATCGTTGGATCTAGCAATTATGATCTGGAGAATGAAAAGATCTGTGTCAGCGGAATGGCTGGCATGGGCGCGGATGGCTTCATTGTTCAGCCAACGGTCCACTTTGAGACGATGTGGTCAGAAAGCAATGTTGATAAGCCGATTGTTTATTTTGATTCGCCGAACAACGATGATGCAGGCATGTGGGTCAAGACGAACAACTATGAAGCTGTTTATGAAGCAACAGAGGAATTATCGCAGCAGAAGTATGACAATTACGTCATGATCACCGCCGATCCTTATGTGCTGAAGACACGTATGGAACGTACCCGCGGATTTACCGACTGTCTGGATATCAAGAAACTGCCATACGAAGTGATCGTGGCAGATGCGAAGACGACGCCAGAAGATCTGGAGAAAAAACTGCAGGGATATCTGAATGATCGAAAGAAAAGCACACTTGTCTTTGTGGCCAACAACTGGCTGCTGGATAAAACGTATCTTGCATTGAAGAAGTATAAGAATCTGATTCCAAAGCAGCTGGGCCTGATCGGCTTTGACTCTTTGGAGTGGTCGGAAATGTCAGTGCCAAGCATCACTACGATCGTACAGCCTGCCTATGAAGAAGGTCAGACTGCTGCAAAGATCCTGATCGATGCGATTGAAGATAAGAACGAAGTGGTTCCAAACTGCATCCTGCCGTGCAGAATGAATCGCTTGGAATCAACAAATCACAAAAAATGAAAAGAAAGAGGAAATAAAAAATGCAATTATTAAATAAAACTATGACGAATCCCGTTGACCGTCCGGTAAAGGTCGTTCAGTTCGGTGAAGGAAATTTCTTAAGAGCGTTTGTGGACTATCAGGTCGATCTGGCAAACGAAAAAGGTTTGTTCAACGGAAGTGTTGTCTTGGTAAAGCCAATCTCCTTTGGATCTATAGACAACTTCAAGAAACAGGATTGCCAATATACGCTTCAGCTCAGAGGAAGAGTCAATGGCGAACCATATAAGGAAACACGTCAGATCACATCTGTTAAGGATATCGTATGTCCTTTTGTCAATTATGAAGATTACATCAATGTAGCTAAGATCGATACGCTGCGCTTTGTTGTATCCAATACAACGGAAGCAGGCATTGTCTACCATGATGAAGATAAGTTTGAAGATAAGCTGAATATTACCTTCCCTGGCAAGCTGACACAGTTCCTGCTGGCTCGCTTTGAAGCATTTAAGGGCGATATGAACAAGGGACTGGTCATGCTGCCGGTCGAACTGATCGATGACAACGGCATTGAACTGCATAAGGATGTCCTGAAGTATATTGATCTCTGGAAGCTGAGCGCTGAATTTAAGAACTGGGTCGAGAATGCATGTATCTTCACATCTACATTGGTCGATCGTATTGTTACCGGCTGGGTCAGAGATGACGCTGAAAGACAGGCCATCTATGAAGAACTTGGCTATCAGGATAATCTGCTGGATACAGCTGAGCCATTTGCTTTATGGGTCATTGAATGTCCGAAGGGCAAAGATATTTCCAAAGAATGGCCGATGGATAAGGCATTTGAAGGAAAGACGGGCATGAATGTCATCTTTACCGACAACCAGAAACCATATAAGCAGAGAAAAGTAAGAATCTTAAATGGTGCACATACATCCTTTGTCTTAGCTTCTTTCTTAAAGGGCAATGATTATGTCAATCAGTCAATGGCTGATCCAATTATCCGCAAGTTCATGGATGAGACGATCCATGGTGAAGTCATTCCTACGCTGACTCTGCCGAAGCATGATCTGGAAGATTTCGCCAATGCAGTTGTCGATCGTTTTAACAATCCATTTATCAAGCATGCTTTATTAGCTATTTCTCTGAACTCTGTTTCTAAGTGGAGAGCAAGATGCATGCCTTCCTTCTTGGGATATGTTGAGAAGTTCGGCAAACTGCCGGAACATCTGACGTTCTCCATCGCTGCTCTGATGGCATTCTACAGTTCTTCTGATCTGCAGGATGGCGTCCTGAAGGGCAAGCGCGGAAATGATTCCTATGATATCAAGGATGACGAAGCAGTACTGAAGTTCTTTGCGGAGAATTCTACAAAGGATACAAAGGAATTTGTACATGCATACTTATCCAATACAGACTTCCATGGTCAGGATCTGACCAAGGTCAATGGCTTGGAAGCTAAGGTCGCTGAATACTTAGATGCAGTTCGCAAGAATGGCATGGAAAAGGCATTGGAAGAATACTTCCCTGCCTAAAGCATATGCAGAGAGCGATCAGAATTCATGCAAAGGACAATGTCGCGGTAGCTTTGACGGCATTGAAGAAGGGTGAATCCTTCACCTTTGGTCACGATCAAGTCACTTTAGCGGAAGATATTGAACAGGGACATAAGTTTGCTTTATCTGATATTGATGCCAATGAGAACATCATTAAATACGGTACCAAGATCGGACATGCTACAGTAAAGATCGGTCAGGGACATCATGTCCATACCGAAAATGTTAAAACAAATCTTGGCGATGTCCTGAGCTATGCGTACCATCCAGAGACTTTTGAACAGCCAAAAGCAGAAGGCAGGACCTTTCAGGGCTTTGTCCGCAGCAATGGCGAAGTCGGTATCCGCAATGAGATCTGGATCATTCCTACGGTTGGATGTGTCAACAATATTGTCCAGCACTTAGAAAAAGAAGCACAGCCATTCGTACATGGCTCGATTGACCGCATTGTTTCCTATACGCATCCGTATGGATGTTCGCAGATGGAAGGCGATCAGGAGAATACAAGAACGATCTTAGCAGATCTGATCCATCATCCGAATGCCGGCGGTGTTCTGGTGCTGGGATTAGGCTGTGAGAATTCAAATATTGAAGTATTGAAGCCTTATCTGAAAGACTATGATCCGCAAAGGATCCGCTTTGTTACTGCCCAGGATGAGGAAGACGAAGTCGCAGCCTGCATGGAGCAGCTCCGTCAGCTGGCGGATATCGTATCCAAGGATGTGCGCACAGAGTGCCCGGCATCGATGCTGAAAATCGGTCTGAAGTGCGGCGGAAGCGATGGCCTGAGCGGTATTACAGCAAATCCGGTTGTCGGCAGATTCTCCGATAAGCTGGTGGCAGATGGCGGAACGACCATCTTGGCTGAAGTACCGGAAATGTTCGGCGCTGAAACACAGCTGATGGATCGTGCAAAAGACAAAGCAACATTTGATAAGACAGTATCATTGATCAATGATTTCAAAGCATATTTCCAGTCTTATCACATGCCGATCTATGACAATCCTTCTCCAGGAAATAAAGCGGGCGGCATTACGACCTTGGAAGATAAATCCAATGGCTGCGTGCAGAAGAGCGGCAGCGCAGAAGTGGCAGATGTCCTGAAGTATGGTGAACGTCTGCATACAAAGGGCCTGAATCTCCTGAGTACGCCAGGCAATGACCTGGTCGCTGCAACAGGTGAAGCTGCAGCTGGCTGTCAGATGGTCCTGTTCACAACGGGACGCGGGACGCCGTTTGCGACCGCAGTGCCGACCGTGAAGATCTCGACCAACACGCCTTTAGCTCAAAAAAAGGCAAATTGGATCGATCTGAATGCCGGGAAAGCCTTGGAAGATGATAAAAGTATTGAAACGGTAAGTGAAGACCTATATGATTTAGTTATCCGGATTGCCAGCGGTGAACTGTGCAAAGCGGAACGCAATGGTTTCCATGACATTGCAATCTTCAAACAGGGCGTGACCCTGTAATAGTGGGCTCATGGATATTCTGCTTCCCTGTCGCTGCAGAAAGCCCTGACCATAAATGCCAGTAGGCTCTAGCATAGCTTTATATCGCGAGGGGCCTCATAATCCACAGTATGTGGGGCAAGGAGAAAATTAAAATGGCAGAAGTAATTTTAAAAAACATCGAGAAAGTCTATCCAAACGAAGGTTCCAAGAAGCACAATCTCAAAGTTACCGATGAAGGAGTATTGGCAGTAGAGAATTTCAACCTGACGATCGCAGATCATGAATTCATTGTTCTGGTCGGTCCTTCCGGATGCGGTAAATCTACGACCTTAAGAATGGTCGCAGGTCTTGAAGACATCACCAGAGGTGAGCTGTATATTGACGGCAAGCTGATGAATGATGTTGAGCCAAAGGACAGAGATATTGCCATGGTCTTCCAGAACTATGCATTGTATCCTCATATGACCGTGCGTCAGAATATGGAATTCCCTCTGAAGCTCAGAAAATTGCCAAAGGAAGAGATCAAGCAGAAGGTCGATGAGGCAGCTGACAAGCTGGGCATCACTGAATATCTTGACCGTAAGCCAAAGGCATTATCAGGCGGCCAGAGACAGAGAGTTGCTATTGGACGTGCAATTGTACGTAA
The DNA here is from genome assembly GCA_012516665.1 of Erysipelotrichaceae bacterium. Classification (GTDB taxonomy): domain Bacteria; phylum Bacillota_I; class Bacilli_A; order Erysipelotrichales; family Erysipelotrichaceae; genus Bulleidia. Next base: position 1,325 of record JAAYWN010000006.1, on the reverse strand, counting down.
TCCAAAGGTACTGCTGATGGATGAACCTCTTTCCAACTTGGATGCAAAGCTCCGCAACCAGATGAGAACAGAGATCATCAAGCTGAGACAGGTATTGAATTCAACCTTCTTATATGTAACACATGATCAGACGGAAGCTATGACCTTAGGTGACAGGATCGTCATCATGAAGGATGGTGTCATTCAGCAGATCGGCACACCGCAGCAGGTGTATGATTCACCAGTCAATCTGTTCGTTGCTGGCTTTATCGGCGTACCGCAGATGAACTTCTACGATGGCAAGCTGGTCAAGAATGGAAACAGCTATGCTGTCAAGATCGCTGATGCAACGGTCGAACTGAGTGCTGATAAGAGCGCTAGATTGGCCGCAAAGAATATTGCTGAACAGGATATCACAGTCGGTGTCAGACCGGAGCATATTGAACTGAAGGGCGATCCAGCTCAGATGATCAAGGCAAAGGTCGACGTCAGTGAAATGATGGGCTCGCAGATCTATCTGCATGTCAATGCTTTAGGAAAAGACGGCATTATCATTGTGCCTACTCTGGAACTTGGCGGCAAGCAGTTTGGTCTTGGTGAGGAGATCAGCTTCACATTCCCTGGATCTGTTGTCCATGTCTTCGACAAGGATGGCAAGAACCTGGAATACGGCGAATAAGAATGATGAGGAGAGACGATGTCTCTCCTTTTTCTTTTCGTAAAGGATGCTAAAATACATATATGACAGTCCTGCATTCAGCTGAATCAACGAAATTAGCTTTAGCCGAAGCATGCAAAGAATGTATGCGAAATACGCTGGTAGAGAATATTACGGTCAAACAGATATGTGATCGGAGCAGTTTATCACGTCAGACTTTTTATCGCTGTTTTTTAGATAAATATGACTTGATCAACTGGTATTTTGACCGTCTGCTTCATGAATCTTTTTCACAGATGGGGTCCGGCAAAACGATCCAAGAAGGATTGATCCTGAAGTTCCGCTATATTGAACAGGAATATATTTTCTTCCGTGCAGCTTTTTCCAATGATACCCAGAACAATCTGTAGCAGCATGACTTTGAGATGATCTTTGCATTCTATCAGGATCTGATCAGAAGCAAACATGCGGAATGCAGCCAGGAGATCTTGGATATCTTGGAGATGTATTGCTGGGCTTCTATTTATATGACGGTGAAATGGGTCATGCAGGAAATGCCGAAGAGGCCGGAGGAGCTGACTGCCACCATGATCGCAGCCATGCCGAAGGATCTGTCGGATCTCTTTAAAAAGTTAAAAATACGAGGCTTCATCAGGAAGAATGGGTTAATTTCATAGCTTTGTAGGGA
>JAAYWN010000051.1 GCA_012516665.1 Erysipelotrichaceae bacterium | reverse complement strand
AGCAAAACTTATATCGCAGGTTGTTGTGATCATTGTGAATTATATACTGTCAAAATTTATGGTATTCAAGAAGGGACAGGAGTGATTCTGTTCCTTTATTATGCAATGTGAACAAAATATCACTGAACAAGCAATGCAAAAGATATTATAATATGCGAGCAGGTCTTTTTTTATGGCATCACAGAGAGTATGACCAAAGCGAAAGGAATTATGCAGAAAAAGCATTGGACATGGAAAGAAGTTCGTAAAGCAGCAATTATATTTTTTCTTGTTCTTTGCGTTGTATCTATTCCATTTTATTTTATACGTGATAATGGGTACAACTATGTCAGAATAAGTACTAAAAAGAAGACAGTTGCATTAGAAACTCAGGATTCTATTGATACTGTATTTGTCGGAGACAGTGAAACATGGGCGGCATTTGGACCGCTTCAGATATATCATGAACATGGATTTACATCTTACAATTTAGCTACGGCAGGTCAGTGGGCTGGGGATTCATTAGTAATGATCAATGATGTTCTAAAAACACAGAACCCAAAGGTATTAGTGTTGGGGGCTAATACAATGTATGAAAATGTGCCGGATAAACTTTACGCATTATCTGAATATCTTCCTTTATTCTTTTACCATGAATTCTATTTCAGTACGACACTTGGCAAAGGAAAAAGAGATAAAAACAAGGGAGCAAATCTGATAAAATCTGTTAAACCTTATGAAGGCAGTGAAGATTATATGAGCCGACAGACGGAAGCTCAAGCAATCGGTCCAAATAATCTGCAGATGTTGCAAATTATTAAACAAGTTTGCGATGAAAATGGAATTCTTATGATCATGGTGGCTGCTCCTTCGGCAAAAAACTGGACTGAAGGAAAGCATCTTACCATACAGCAATGGTGTGATGAAAATAATGTTTCCTTCATTGACTATAATGAAAGGGATAAGCAAGAGGAAATTGCATTCGATTGGAGTACAGATACGAGAGATCAAGGAGATCATCTCAATGTTTATGGATCGATTAAAATAAGTGGCAACTTTGGTACATATCTGAAAGAACTTGGTATTCTGGTCGATCATCGGAACGATTCTTCTTATCAAGAATGGGAAGAAGATTATGAAAGCAATCAGATGTACAAGTAGGGGAGAGGACAGAAATGGCATATAATTCATTGGAATTTTTATTTGTATTTCTTCCGATTCTGTTGATTGCATACCAGAAAACAAAACAGAAGTATCGCTGGATTGTACTGCTACTAGCAAACTATATCTTCTTTTTTTCTTGGTCAAAAGCTTTGGTGCTGTATCAGATTGCTGGTGTAATCATGACATATTATTTTGGCAGAGAATTAACCGGAATAGGTAAAGCACCAGAGAATATGGATAAAAAAGTATTTCACACAAAAAAGCATCATGTTCTGGTACTGGGTGTGTTATGCAATTTAGCTTTGTTAGTTGCGCTTAAGTATGGTTCGTCAATTATTGATAATATCTCGTTGCTGTTTTCAGGCACAGACACAATAATTAAAATTCTGGTGCCGATTGGCATCAGCTATTATACATTGCAGAATATTTCATATCTTGTTGATATATCAAGTAAAAAGATAAAAGCATGTGACAATATTTTTAAATTGGCCTTGTACAGCAGTTTCTTTGTCACAATTCTAGAAGGCCCAATTACACGCTATGGTGAAATCGAAGCTGATCTTACAGCAGGGCATGATATTACGCCTGATCATTTTGTCCAAGGCATCGAACGCATGACGTGGGGCGTTTTCCAGAAAATGGTCATAGCTGATCATCTGAACGTAGCGGTCAATGTATTATTCCGCTCTTATACGCAATATGGATCTCTATGCCTATTAGCAGCAATTCTATGTACGATCCAACTGTACATGGATTTTGCCGGGACGATCGATATTGCGATTGGTACCGCTAAGGTCTTTAATATCACGGTTGCAGAAAATTTCCGGCAGCCATTCTTTGCCAAGAATGCATCTGATTTCTGGCATCGCTGGCATATTACATTAGGTACATTTCTAAGGGATTATGTCTTTTATCCAATTTCTTTATCTAAACCGATCCAGCATATGACACAGAAGCTCCGCAAGAGCCATCATCGTCTGCTTGCACGGTATTTAGGCCCTTCTATTGCATTGCTTGCGGTGTGGCTGGCTAACGGTTTCTGGCATGGACCGCATTGGATCTATGTGGTGTATGGACTTTATTATTTTGTCTTTATGATCATTGAAATGCTGTGGGAGAAGCCATTTGAAAAATGGTGCAATGGGCATCATCTTCCGGTCAATGGATGGATCATTCGTACTTTTCGTTTTTTGAAACTGTCCTTGATCGTTGTGATTGGGGAAATGGTGTTCCGTGCTTTGGAAACAAGTACCGCTGTAACTATGGTCAGAAGTATATTTACGAATTTCCATATTGCGGATCTTGTTAAATACTTCCCGAAACTTGGTATTAGTAATAATTACTGGATTATTCTGTCAGCATGCTTTGCAATTGTGATCGTGAAGGATGTGCTGAAGGAGAAGAAGTTTCCAATGCGTGAAAAATTCGAGAACCTGCCGAAGTATCTTCGCTGGGGACTGTACTATGGTCTGATCTTTGCCATTATCTTCTTTGGCGCTTATGGAAGCGGCTATGATGCAGTGGCAATGATGTACGCAGGATTTTAAGCTTTTTTTCACCAAATTTCCATATGAATTCAATAAAGATGCCCTTATAATAGGGATGCTGCGCTTGATGCAGCATGCATGAATATGAAACAGAATCACGGAAAACGCAATATAGTCTTATTTTTACTCCTCCTGGCAGTCTTACTGGCAGGCTCTTCTGCGTTAGTTTCTCCTATAGGTTATCAGGCCTATGATATTTTGGCAGTCCAGCGGAAAATCCAAGCTATGTCAAGTGAACCTGAGAACAGCTTAGATGTTCTGTTCTTAGGTGACAGTGAGAGCTGCGATGTATATTCTCCTGTGCAGCTGTATGGTGAGCAGGGATTCACCAGCTATAATACCGGGTCAAGAGCTCAAAGGATTACCGATGCGTATGCCATCCTGAAGGAGGAATTGAAGCGGCAGAGCCCTAAACTCATTGTTCTGGAAGTCAATACACTGTTCACAAAAAACACGCTGTTCAATACTTCCGACGAAGCAGAAATGGTCATGGAAGAGATCTTTCCGATCACACATTATCATTCATTCTATAAGATCTTTCGGATTCCAGAGATCATTACCGGTATGAATACGGAATATGACAGAGCCTCTGCTTTGAAGGGGTTTTGGTACCGTAAGCAGTCTGTTCCATATACAGGCCGTAAAGACTACATGAAAAATGTTACTAAGGAAGTGAAACTTGGGGATTCGGAATCTTATTTAGAAAAGATTGCTGCATTGGCAAAAGAAAAAAACATTCCGCTGCTACTGATTTCTTCTCCTTCCCCGAAGAATTGGACGGAAGGAAAGAAGCTTGCCATCTCTGATTGGGCAGAACAGAATAATGTTACTTTTATAGATCTGAATGAAAAACTGGATGAGATCGGCATCGATTGGGATACAGATTCTTTGGATCGCGGTGATCACGTCAATTTCAATGGAACACTGAAGATCAATCAATATATTGGTGCATATCTTAAGGAACAATACGGTCTGAGCGACCATCGTGAAGACAGTACGTATCAGTCATGGAATGATCTCTATGCTTCTTCAAGCATTTATGCAAAACAGTCTTAACAAGTGGGGAGGAAAGAATGGGACACACATCTTCATGGAAAAAAGTCATAGGCTTCGTTTTAGCATTCTGCCTGCTTTTTTGTGTGGCCAATCTTCCCTTCTATTCTCTGCGTGACGAAGGATATCAGTTCATTTCATCAAAACGCAAGACACAGCAGATCGATTCTTTAAAAGATCATATCCTTGATGTTGCTTTTCTTGGCGACAGTGAATGCTGGGCTGCGTTCTCCCCCCTGCAGCTACTTGGGGAAGAGGGAATTCCTTCTTATAATTGTGCAACAGCAGGTCAATGGACGGGAGATGCTTTGATTTTATTAAATAAAGTCATGCAGACACAGAGCCCGAAGGTCATTGTCTTGGAGACCAGTACATTATATTCTTCACCTAATCGATATAAATATGCATTTACACAGGCTTTCCCGATCTTTCACTATCATGACTTCTATCGCAAAGATTCCAATACTGTGAAAGATGGTTATACCCTTGGGGCAAATCTTGTAAAGACCACGGAAGCCTATACGGGACGTGCTGACTATATGCTGACAGAAACAGCAGAGCATCCCATCGATAAGCTTGGTCTCAGCAAACTGAATGAGATTGCCCAGAGATGCAAAGAAGAGAATATTCAGCTTGTATTGGTCTCGTCACCTTCAGCCTTGACTTGGACACAGGGAAAACATCTTGCGGTCGCGAATTGGTGCACTGAAAATGCTGTGGCATATGTTGACTGCAATGAAGAAGATATCATGAAACAGATGGGCTTTGACTGGAGCACCGATACAAGAGACGGCGGCGATCATGTCAATCTGAGCGGATCTAAAAAGGTAACAGCTGCTATCGGCAGATACCTGAAAAAAAACTATGATCTGTCAGATCAAAGAGAGAACGCCGATTACAGTACTTGGCTGAAACGATATCAGAATTCCAAGCTGTATCAGAAAGGAGAGCAGAAATGACATTATCTTACAATTCCCCATTATTCTTTGCCATATTTCTGCCGGCTGTGGCGCTCCTGTATCAGCTGACACCTCAGAAATTCCGCTGGATCGTTTTACTGACAGCGGATTATGTGTTCTTCTTTGTATGGTCAAAAGCATTGCTGCTGTACAATGTTGGCTCAACTTTCATGACATATCTATTTGCGAGAAAGCTTTCTTCAATGAAAAAAGCACCGGAAGGCATGGATCGCAAAGCATTTAAGAAAAAGAAACATCGGATCTTAGTACTTTCGGTACTGCTGAATCTTTCTATCTTGGTCGTATTGAAATATACCAATTTCATTGGTTCTTCTGTGATGAGCCTATTCGGCGGGAGCTTTACAGCATTGACCATTGCAGTGCCGATCGGTATCAGCTACTATACGCTGCAGTGCATTTCCTATCTTTCGGATGTAGCGAACAAGAAAATTGAAGCAGATACGAATTTCTTCCGTCTTGCTTTATATACAAGTTTCTTTCCGACGATCTTAGAAGGACCGATCACACGCTTCAAAGAGATCTCTGCAGATCTTTTTGCCGGTCATTCCATTACCGCGGAGAATCTGACCATTGGCTATGAAAGGATCTTATGGGGCCTGTTCAAGAAAATGGTCATTGCGGATCATCTGGCACCGGTTGTGACTTCGATTTTCCGCGATCATTCAGATAACGGCGGTTTATGTCTGATGGGTGCAATCTTCTGCACCATTCAGCTCTATATGGATTTTGCTGGGACGATCGATATTGCTATCGGTGCTGGAAAGATCTTTGATATCACGATTGCGGAGAACTTCCGGCAGCCATTCTTTGCCAAAAATGCCGGAGACTTCTGGCACCGCTGGCATATTACCTTGGGCACCTTTTTCCGTGACTATATCTTTTATCCTGTCTCATTGTCAAAACCGGTGCAGAGCTTAACAAAGCATCTGACGAAAAAGGGACATAAGAAGCTTGCCCGCTACCTGGGACCTTCTATTGCCATGCTGTGCGTCTGGCTGGCCAATGGTTTCTGGCATGGACCGTATTGGACCTATGTTTTCTATGGCATCTATTACTTTGTGTTCATGATCATAGAAATGCTGTTTGAAAAACCATTTGAAGCATGGTGCGCAAAGCATCATCTGGATGTCAATGGATGGGGCATCCGGACATTCCGCTTTATCAAACTGTTCTTTATTGTCATCATCGGTGAGATGTTCTTCCGGGCTTCTACGATGGCCCTTGGCATGAAGATGTTCACGAATATCTTTGTCAATTTCAATATGAAGGGATGTCTCTCTACCCTGCCGTATTTAGGCATGGATGTATGGGATTATCTGACTGTTTCATTGGCATTTATCGTTGTTATTATTGTCAGTGTGCTGAAGGAGAAGAAGTATCCGATCCGCCAGAAATTTGAGGGCATGACGACAGCCGCAAGATGGGGAATTTTGTATGCTTTGATCTTTGCGGTTATACTATTCGGTGCATATGGCCCTGGCTACGATGCCGTAGCGATGATGTATGCGGGATTCTAAGAGAAGGCGGGAGTTATGAATAAGAAGAATGTTTTACAGTGGCTTGAAGACAGTGCACGGCTGTATCCGGAGAAAACAGCGTTTGCGGATCCGACCAGTGAATTGACCTATCTGCAGCTGCTTACAAATGCAGAGAAGATCGGTTCCTTTCTCTGTCATAAAATAGAAATGAATGAACCAGTTTCCTTTTATCTGGAGAAGAGCACCATTGCGATCTCAGGTATGCTTGGCGCAGTTTATGCCGGCGGTTTCTATTCCTTACTGGATACCAGACAGCCAGAAGCTCGCTTAAATAAAATATTGGATGTATTGGCACCGAAGATCTTATTAACAGATCAGGAAAATTATGCCAAAGCAGTTGAAATGTTCCAGGGCAGAGATATCGAGATTGAATCGATTGAAGAGGTCTTGGCAGACAACGTGATCGATCCATCAGCACTGGATCATGTACGGTGCGATGCCATGGATACGGACCCTTTATATGTCAATTTCACATCCGGATCGACCGGAACACCGAAGGGTGTTACCGTATGTCACCGGAGCGTGATCGATTTTATTGAGATCTTGGACCAGACCTTCGGCCTTCGCCGCGATGATGTTATCGGCAACCAGGCACCGTTTGATTTTGATGTATCCGTTAAAGATATTTTCTCTGGCATTTATTTAGGTGCTACGGTTCAGATCATTCCCCGGGAATATTTTTCCAATCCAATGACGCTGATGGATTATCTGTGCGACCGTCAGATTACTGTATTGATCTGGGCTGTCAGTGCGATGTGCTTTGTATCGATCATGAATGGCTTCGGCTATAAGATTCCATCGGATGTCCGCCTGGTGATGTTCAGCGGCGAAGTCATGCCAATCAAGCAATTGAACAAATGGCGCGCAGCGCTTCCTAAGGCTAAGTATGTCAATCTGTATGGCCCGACCGAGATCACCTGCAATTGTACCTATCATGTTCTGGAAGATCGGGAATATGCGCTGGATGAGCTTATTCCAATCGGAAAGTCCTTTTCCAATGAAAAAGTATTCCTGCTTGATGAAGAAGATCATCTGATCACAGAACCGAATGTACAGGGAGAAATCTGTGCTTCCGGCACCTGTGTTGCGGAAGGATACTATAAAGATCCTGCAAAGACAGATGAAGTATTTACGCAGAATCCTTTGAATCAGAAATATCATGAACGGATCTACCGTACCGGCGATCTGGGCAGATATTTGGCGAATGGCGAACTTGTATATACAAGCCGCAAGGATTTCCAGATCAAGCATCTGGGACATCGCATCGAACTTGGTGAGATTGAAACAGCTGTACAGGCAAGAGATCAGATCACCAGGGCCTGCTGTATCTATGATGCGCTCAAGAAGCGGATCCTCGTATTCTATACCGGTGAGCGAGAAGGCAAGGAACTGCTGAGCGAACTTCGCGATGTTCTGCCGCCATTCATGCTGCCAAATAAGCTGATGAAGCTGGAGGAAATGCCAATGACAAAGAATGGCAAGATCGACCGCCGTCAGCTGAAGGAATTGGGAGGTGTCAAGCAATGATCAATGAAAAGGAACTTGTTGAAATTGCCAAAGACTATGGCACACCGTGCTATGTTTTTGATCTGGCTTCCTTAAGAACAAGAGTCGAGAAAATGAGAAAGATCGCAGATGGAAAGTATCATCTCTGCTATTCCATCAAAGCAAATCCATTCCTGATCCCTTTGATGAGCGAATTGGCGGATCATCTGGAAGTATGTTCGCCAGGTGAATTATCCATCTGTGAACATCTTCATGTTCCAGGCAAAAAGATCTTATACTCCGGTGTCAACAAGACGCCGATCGATATTCAAGAAGCGATGACTTATGGAGCAGATATATTCACGGCAGAATCCTTAAAGCATATGCGGGAGATCAGCGCAGAAGCAGTCAGAGAGAATAAGATGATTCCTGTTCTGCTGAGGCTCAATGCCGGTTCTCAATTCGGCATGTCCAAACAGGATCTGCTTTATATCATTGACCATCCGCAAGAATTTCCGCATACAGAAATTGAAGGCATTCATTACTTTGCCGGCACGCAGAGAAGAAAAACAGCGAAGCAGCTCAAAGAACTGGATCTTCTGAAAGATCTGTATCATGAGATTGAAACAGAACATGGCTTGAAATTAAAGAAGCTGGAATATGGACCAGGTCTTTGCGTATCCATGTTCGATAAAGAAGATTACAGCGATACATTGAGACCAATGAAGGATATTCATGAAGAACTGTGCAGTATCGCAGATACGGCAGATCTGACCATTGAAATGGGAAGATTCTTTGCGACCTACTGCGGGACCTATATTTCCAAGGTCATGGATCTGAAAGAAAATGAAGGTGTCAATTACTGCATTATTGACGGCGGTATCAATCATATCAATTACTATGGATCGATGATGGGCATGAACCGGCCGGTCCTGCAGCATATCAAAACATCCAAAGATACCGAAGAAAAGAAATGGTGCATCTGCGGTTCGTTATGTTCGACCAATGATGTAGAAGTACGTGTCTTTGATGCCAAGGGATTGGCTGTCAATGATCTGATTGCTTTCAATAACATTGGCGCATATTCGATCACGGAAGGTATCTATCTGTTCCTGAGCAGGACGATGCCTAAAGTACTTCTGAGAAATGCAGAAGACGATTATACAGTTGCCAGGGACTTCACGGAATCCAGTGTATTGAATACCCCTGAAATTGTTGTAAAATAGGCATGTAGAAGAGGGTATATATATGGATGAACTCATTGAAATATTAGCTGATATTAAAGAAGATGTTGATTTTGCAAACTGCGAGACACTGATCGATGATCATATCTTAGATTCATTTGATATACTGCAGATCATTTCTGCACTGAATGATGCTTATGATATCTCGATCCCTGCATCAGAGATCGTGCCGGCAAACTTCAATTCGGCAAAATCACTGCTTGCCATGGTCACACGTCTTCAGGCAGAACAATAGTAAAGAAAAGCCATCCTCGGGTGGCTTTTATGATGCATGATCTGATGGAACTGCCGGCAGTTCCACAGCCGCAATGGCTATGCCGCCATCATGAGAAATGCTGACCGAGATCTCGGGATGCCCTTCAATAGAAGGCTTCCCGTTTTTTTGATTCAGACAGCTGTAATGCAGATAATCCTGATCCTGGGTTGCTTTATATATGGCTTCTTTGACGGCAAAACGTCCAGCGATATACTCTTTTTTTGCTTTTTCGGTATGTCTTAAAAGCAGTTCCTTCTGCTCTGAGCGCGTCAGGATCAATTGAATAAAAGCATCTGTCAGGGTCACACGATCGATCTCTACAACATCAATACCTATCATGAGGCTATTATCCCACAATTTAGGTGTTTGGTTGCATCACTTTGTGAGGAAAGGTAAAATGGGAAAGAAAAGAGAAAAGAAATGCCAGAGAACAGCGAGAAAAAGACAAAGAAAGTACTGAGCAAAAAGGGAAAGATCGCCATTGATATCTTATTGACAGTTTCATTGTGCGTGGCTGCTTTTTCCGGCTATAAGCTGGTGAGCGGACTGATCGGCTATAAGCAGGCTGATGAGAAATACGATACGCTGAAGAGCGAAGCAAAAGAGACAGCACAGACAGCCAATGTATCTTCCATCGACTGGAATTACCTTGCCAGTCAGAATGCCAATGTGGCAGCTTGGATCACCCTGCCGGACAGTGTCATTGATTATCCGGTGACATACAGTGATGATAATTCGTATTATTTGGATCATCTGTTTGACGGAACTTCCAACTATGCCGGCTGTGTCTT
>JAAYWN010000005.1 GCA_012516665.1 Erysipelotrichaceae bacterium | reverse complement strand
TTCCAATATTCTCGGCGCATCGATTGTGTTACATGTTCCATAAATGAGACCTCCTAGTCTAGAAAATCCTATGGTTTTCTAGACTAATTATCCCAATCTCCCAATTATCGTACAGGTACTCATGATTTGGCTTTTACAACAACTCAGTTAGGGCAGTCGCCAGACTAAGAGCCAAAGGACTGAGTTACTGCTTAAAAACATCCTTTATGGTCTGGCACTATTATGATAAACTAAAAAACTTGATTATTCCTATTTACCAACACTTTGCTTTAACGGTTTGAAAGAAAAAAGGCTTTCGCCTTATTCCATCAGCATCCCGATGGCACTGTTCACTATACTTAAGATAATGCTTGCCGCCACTGCCATACCGAAGGAACTGACATAGGAGCCGGCGGATAAAGAGATTGCCGCATACAGTACCAAGCCATTAATGACCACAGAGAACAATCCAAGTGTCAGTACAGAGATCGGCAGAGACAGGATCTTTAAGAAAGGCTTCAGGGTAACATTCAGCAGTGTCAGGAACAAAGCTGTCAATGCCAAAGCACTGAAACTGTCAAAATAGATCGACTTCATCAGCGCATCCACAGCCCAAAGAGAAATGCCATTTGCGGCCCACGCAACTAAGAATTTTTTCATGTGTCTAATGTATCACTTTTGACCGGCAATATGCAACAGCCGCATCGCATTCAATACGCACAGCATCGCTACTCCTGTATCCGCAAAGATCGCCATCCACATATTGGCAAAGCCAAAGGCGCCCATCGCTAATATGATTACCTTGATCATAATCGCTCCATAGATATTCTCATTGGCGATCCTTAGGATCCGCTGTGCTGATGTGACAGCCAAAGGTATCTTCTTCGTCGAATCATCCATCACCACTACATCCGCCGCTTCGATTGCCGCATCCGAGCCAACACCGCCCATTGCAAAGCCCACATCCGCTGTGCGGATCACAGGAGCGTCATTGACGCCATCCCCAACAAAAGCTGTCAGTCCCTTCTTCATCAATTCCTGCACTGTCCTGACCTTATCTTCCGGCATGCATCCGCCAATAGCCTGATCTGTGCCAAGTTTTCGGCCAATCGCATCCGTCACGGCCTGGCTGTCGCCGGACAGGATAATGCATTTTTTTCCTTCTGCCTGAAGTTTCTTTACCGTCTCCGCGGAATCTTCCTTCAGCTGATCGCGCAGGATCAAGCATCCCTCATAGATCCCATTTCTCGCAATATAGACCAATGTTCCTTCGACCGTCTCTTCCGTAAAGTCGATCTTTTGTTCTTTCATCAATTTTGCATTGCCTGCCAAGATCTCTTCACCATGATATTTCACCTGCAGGCCTCTGCCAGGGATCTCTTTCACATCCTGGATCTCATTTTCATGCAAAGTCCCTTGATATGCTTCCTGGATTCCCTGTGCAATTGGATGATTGGAGAAATGCTCTGCCGCTGCCGCATCTTTTAAGATCTGTTCCTTATCAGATGCATGGCGGATCTCTTCGACGGCAAATCTGCCGGAAGTCAAAGTGCCCGTTTTATCCATGACGATCTGTTTCACTTTCGCCAAAGAATCGATCACATCTGCACCTTTGACCAGGATACCGTGACTGGAAAGCCCGCCGATCCCCGCAAAGAAAGAAAGAGGAATCGAGATGACCAACGCACATGGACAGGAGATGACTAAGAACGTACACGCTCTTTCAATACCAAGATTGATATCCTGGTAGATAATTGCTGTAATGATCATGACCGCAATCGCAGAGAAGACCACGATCGGTGTGTAATACTTTGAGAACTTCGTAATGAATTTTTCTTGGGCTGCTTTATGTCCATCGCTGTTCTCAACAAGTTCGAGGATCTTGGCAACCGTCGATTCACCATATTCTTTGACAACCCTGATCTCCAATACACCTGACTGGTTGATCGATCCAGAAAGCACTTCATCATTGACATCAACATCACGCAATTTGGATTCTCCTGTCAGAGATGCTGTATTCAGGCTGGAAGATCCCGCGGTCACAATTCCATCCAGCGGCACTCTCTCACCTGGCTTTACCCGAATAAGATCACCGATCCTGACTTCATCCGGATCCTTTCTGATATATTTCCCATTGTCGAATACCATGGCATATTCAGGCCGAATATCCATCAATTCTCCAATCGACTTTCGGCTGTGCTCAACTGCTTTATCCTGAAAATACTCGCCGATCTGGTAGAACAGCATGACAGCTGCCGCTTCTTTCCAGTCCTGAAGATAGATGGCAGCGGCCGTCGCCACAGTCATCAGAAAATTCTCATCAAACAACTGGCCATGTCCCATATTGCGCACAGCCTTCCCTATAACGTCATAGCCAAGCACAAAATACGAAGCTAAAGAAAATATGATCTGCGGCATCCCCTTCAGCAGCAGGCCGATCGCGAACAATACTGCACCGATGATCAGCCGAATGCCCATCCTTCTCGTATCTTCTGTTTCTTCATCCTTCTGCTGATCCTGTGAAGAATCAATGACTTCTGCCCCTGGCTCCTGGGCCGCGATCATCGCAGTCATTTCTTTAACGATCCGTTTCTTTTCTTTTGGATCGCAGGAAAAGGAGAGCGTCTGCTGCATAAAATCAGCCTGTGCATGTGCTACACCATCAATTTTCGCTGTCTTTTCTGCCAATGCATTGGCACATTCAGCACAGTCAATATTTTTCACTGTATACTTATACAGTTTGCTGCTGCCTTCTTTGATAATGATAGGATGGTCCTGATCCTCTTCGATGATCCGCCGCATCTGTGCTTCTACCTCGTCCCCAGCCTCGCCTTCATATTCATACTGCAGATGGGAATGAATGCCAAAATCAAGGGAACATGCAGTGACCCCTGGGATCTTTGCTATCTCCGCTTCCAATTCTTTGGCACATGCTTGGCAATCAATGCCATCGATCTTATATCTGTATGCTGTCATATTCTGCTCCTATCAGTTGAACAGTTGCTCAACTGTTCTAATGATATGATAGGACGCAATCGCCAGCCTGTCAATCATAAGAAAAAAAAGATATAATACTTCCATTAAGGAGACCGCCGATGATCAAAACAAACTGGCATACACACACTTCCCGCTGCGGACATGCAGTCGGTACAGATGAGGAATATGTTCTGGCCGCCATCCAAGGCGGGCTCAAGACCTTGGGCTTTTCCGATCATGCAGCCTACGAACAATCCCGTCCTATCGATCGCATGGATCTTTCACAGTTTCCTGAGTATAAGGCTTCCATTTCTGCCCTGAAAGATAAATATAAAGATCAGATCACCCTGTACCTTGGTACTGAGATCGAATACTATCCATATGAAATGGATCTGCTGAAACAATATCGGCAGACATTGGACTACTGTATTCTAGGCCAGCACAGTTTAGATCTGGACGATGATCGCAGCTACAATGCAAAAACGCCTGATCTGCTGGATCTGTATACCGACCGGCTCAATGAATGCTGCAGCTTAGGCCTCTGCGATTATATCTGTCATCCCGATGTGATCCTGTGGTCCTATCCAAGAATGGATGGATCCGTCAGAGAAGCAGCGAAAAGAATTGCAGCAATCTCTAAGAAATACAATATGCCGCTGGAACTGAATACAGGATCCGGCGTTCATCATGGTCTGCGGCAGTATGAAGATGTCATGCGCTATGCCTATCCGACGCGTATCTTCTTTGAGGAATTTGCCAAAGCAGACTGCCCGATCATCATTGGGCTTGATGTACATGACCCAAAATTATTTCTGGATGATACCGATCTTGATCGTGCCCTTTCTGTCATCGACGGATTGAACTGCCATATTCTTTATGACTACGATCTTGTATCTGCTGCCAAGCAAAGAAAGAAGAACATGTGATCTGTTCTTCTGGCCATTCGTTTCACATTAAGGAGCTCATCATGAGCTTCTTTTGTTTGCTAAGCACACGCATCCATGTTCTGTTTCAGTCATTTTTCCAAAGCAGAATAAATAAAGGCGTGTAGCTTTCCCAGGATTCCGGAAGAACTGCACGCCTGATTTCCTTTATTCCAATTCAAATGCGCCTGTATAGAGCTGATAATACTCGCCCTTCTTGGCAATCAGCTGTTCATGCGTACCGCGTTCGATGATCTGGCCATGATCCAGAACAATGATCACGTTGCTGTTCTTGACCGTCGACAGACGATGGGCGATGACAAATACTGTTCTGCCATTCATCAAGCGATCCATGCCTTCCTGAACGATCTGCTCGGTGCGGGTATCAATCGATGAAGTCGCCTCATCCATGATCATGACCGGCGGATCTGCCACCGCTGCTCTGGCAATAGCCAGAAGCTGGCACTGACCCTGTGACAGATTTGACCCATCGCCATCCAGCACGGTCTGATAGCCCTTTGGCAGATGTCTGATGAACTTATCCGCACCAGCTAATTTCGCTGCTGCAATGCATTCTTCATCACTCGCCGTCAATCTGCCATAGCGGATATTATCCATGACTGTTCCTGTGAACAGTACGGTATCCTGCAGAACAATACCAAGCGATCTTCTCAGCGAAGATTTCTTGATCTTGTTGATATTAATGCCATCATAACGGATCTTGCCATCCGCAATATCATAGAATCGATTGATCAGATTTGTGATGGTCGTCTTGCCAGCACCGGTCGCACCGACAAAGGCAATCTTCTGTCCTGGTTCACCATATAGCGTGATGTTGTGCAGAATGACCTTATCTGGATCATAACTGAAGTCAACATCGAAGAACCGGACATCGCCCTTCAGCGGGACATATTCCGTGATGCCGGATTCCCTATACGGCCACTTCCATGCCCATTGTTCCGTTGGTTCTGCGGATTCTTCCAATCTGCCATTCTTTTCGGTTGCATAGACAAGTTCAACATAGCCATCATCCTGTTCTGTCTCTTCATCCAGGAGGTCAAAGACACGGCCGGCACCCGCCAATCCCATGACGACCGAGTTGATCTGCGGAGAGACTTGCTGAATTGCTCCGGAGAACTGCCGGCACATGCCTAAGAAAGGAACGACCACAGCAATGGAGAAGGGCAGTCCGGAAAGGGAAATGTTTGGCATATTCAGCTGCATAAAGATACCGCCGGCTACGGCAACGAGCACATAAATAATATAGTTGACATTGTTCAGGATCGGCATCAGCGTGTTGGAATACTTATTTGCCTGATAGGCAGCTTCAAAGTGCTCCTCATTGACACGGTCAAACTCTGCTTCTGATTCCTTCTCATGATTGAAGACATGGATGACTTTTTCACCATTGATCATTTCTTCAACAACGCCTTCCGTCTTGCCGATGGCTTTCTGCTGTGCCATGAAGTAATGCGCTGATTTCCCGCCGACATTCTTCGTAATAGAGACCGTCCAGACAGCGCCGAAGATAATGACCAGTCCCAATGGGATACTGTAGTACATCATGATAGCCAAGATTGAAACGATCGTAACGGAAGATATCAGCAGCTGCGGGAAGGACTGTGATATCATCTGCCGCATTGCTTCAACATCATTCGTATAATAAGACATCACATCGCCGCGCTTATGTCTGTCAAAATAGCGGATCGGCAGTGATTCCATATGTGCAAACATCTCATGTCTGATCTTTGCCAGGACGCCCTGCGTAAAGAATGCCATCAGCTGATTGTAAACAATGCCTACCGTCAGCGATACTGCATAGAAACATGCAAGAATGATGACCAGATGCATTACCTTCGGCTGTGTTTCTGCCCATGATGTCCCTGTGCTCATGGCATTTTCAATAACTGCAGTCACGTTCTGCATAAAGACAGATGGGATTGCACTGATCACCGCATTGACAATGATCAGCACAATAATTGTTGGCAGCATCACGGGATAGAAGGTGAGCAGCATTTTCATCAGACGTTTAAATACGCCTGGTTTCACAAAGCTCTTTTTTTTCTGGTTCATGCCACTGCCTCCTTTCCTTCTTCACTTATGGTTTCTGTTCCCTGCTTATTCTGTGAAAGATAAACTTCACGATAGATCTGATTCTTCTGGATCAGTTCTTTTGAAGTACCGATAGCATCAATATGTCCATTATCCATGACAACGATCCGATCTGCGTCTTCTACAGATGAAGTTCTCTGTGCAATAATGATCTTTGTTGTCTCCGGAATATATGTTCGCATGGCCATCCGGATCTCTGCATCTGTCTTGGTATCTACGGCACTGGTCGAATCATCCATGATCAGGATCTTTGGCTTCTTCAGCAATGCTCTAGCAATGCACAGTCTCTGCTTCTGCCCGCCGGATACATTTGTTCCGCCCTGTTCGATCCATGTATCATAGCCATTCGGCATCTGATCAATGAACTCATCCGCATGTGCCAAATGGCATACATGCTTTACTTCCTCCATGCTTGCATCCTTATTTCCCCAGCGGATATTGTCCGCAATTGTTCCAGAGAACAGGACATTCTTCTGCAGGACCATGGCAACGGCATCACGCAATGTCACCAGATCATAATCCTTCACATCTTCCTTGCCGACTCTTACGGTTCCGCCTGCCGCATCATACAGACGCGGGATAAGCTGAACAAACGAAGACTTCGCTGAACCTGTACCGCCGATCATTCCGATGGTCTCACCGCTCTTAATGTGCAGATCCACATCTTCCAAGACATTGCTTTCCGCATTCTCCTGGTATTTAAAGGAAACATGATCGAAATCAATACTGCCATCTTTCACTTCCTTGATGGCATTTTCTTTGGAAGTGATGGTGCTCTTTTCTCTCAGCACTTCTACCACACGAGCAGAAGATTCCTGAGCAAATGTGATCATGACAAAGATCATTGACAGCATCATCAGAGATACCATGATCTGGAAGGAATATGTCAGCAGAGTGCTGAACTGGCCGATATTCAATGTTCCATCAGCCACGATATGCTTAGAACCTACCGACAGGACAAACAGCATCACGCCATAGATGCATACCTGCATCAAAGGATTGTTCAATGCTAAGATCCGTTCTGCTTTTGTAAATGTTTTCTTGATATCTTCCGATGCTCGATCAAACTTTTCATTCTCATAATCTTCACGCACAAAGGACTTTACGACCCTGATCCCCTTCACGTTCTCTTCCACGGACTGGTTCAATGCATCATATTTAGGGAAGCCTTTTTTAAAGATCGGCATAACGATCTTAATGATGGCAAACAGACCGATGCCCATGATCGGAATGATGGCCAAGAAGATCATAGCCATTGTTCCGCCCATGATATACGCCATAGCAAAAGAGAAGATCATATTCAACGGTGCTCTCACTGCAGTACGAATGATCTGCATAAATGCCATCTGAATATTCTGAATATCTGTCGTCAGTCTGGTCACAAGCGAAGCATTGGAGAAATGATCAATGTTAGTAAAAGAAAAATCCTGAATATTATAAAAGATATCTTTCCGCAGGTTCTTCGCAAATCCGCAGCTTGCTTTGGAACAGCAGACCCCGGATGCCCAACCTCCTGCTAAGGCAATCAGTGAAAGAAGGATCAGCTTCCATCCATAATTCAAGATCACATCGATGCCGGCACCATTCTGTATCTCATTGATCAATAAAGCGATTACATATGGGATCAATGCCTCCATAATGACTTCTACAATCACAAATATAGGTGTCAGTATCGTATCTTTCTTATACTCGCGAATACTTTTCATTAATGTTTTAATCATTTTTATCATTTGTCCTTTCTTCTATCTTCAGCCAATCATTCAGCAGTTTCCGCAGCAGTTTCTTCATTTCCTTCTGCTCATTTTCATTTAATGATTGGAACAATTCTTCTCGGCATTTTAGATACGCTTTTTCTTCCGGTGACCTTCTTCCCAGTGCTGTTACCTTCAGGATCATTTTGCGCTGGTCTTTTTCATCCCGTTCTTTTGTAAGATAGCCCTTGGCTTCCAGTTTCCCAACGATCTCGCTTAAAGATCCTGGCTGAATATTCAAGATCTCCTGAAGCTCATGCTGCGAGATACTTCCCCGCACAGACAAGATATGAATGATCCTGCCCTGTCCATTGTTCTGTTCCTGACTGTGATACAGGACATGCCCGCATCTGCGCATCAGATGGAACAGATCATCTGAATCATCAAACAGCTGTCTGCCCCGCATGCATGCCAAGTTGCTGAGGGAACAATGTTTCTCACAAAGCGGACATTGCTTTATATTTTTATTATCTTTTTCCATTTCCATTCTTTCTGCAGGTAATGTTTAGGTACCTAGCGTTTAATATTATACGTATCTCTTTTTGTATGTCAAGGTACCTAAATGAAATCTATGTGAACATTGCTTTCTCTTTGCAGAATTAAAAAAATGTTCAGATTGCTCTGCTCATTTTATGCCTGTTCATGCTTCTGGACCTCTACAGAAGATCTTTCAGTTCGCTCAGCGAATGGATCATTGGCATCGATGTGCTCTGTTTTCTATTCCCAGCGCTCCACATCCAGATAGACTGCATGCCGGCTCTTTGACTGCCTAGAATATCGTTTGCATAGATATCCCCAATGTAAACGCTATGCTGCGGCTGCACACCAGCTCTGCGGCAGGCATCCAGAAAAATTTCTATATCCGGTTTGCGATGCTCTCCATCGCCAGAGACTGTAATATTCTCTTTTGCAAAAAAGGAAGACAATCCGCAGATCTCGATCTTTTTTCTCTGACCGATGGAAGGTCCATTGGTAATAACGCCCAAAATATATTTCTCCTTCAGATAAGTCAAAGTCTCCTTTGCATCTTTATAAGGAACACAGTACTTCCAAAGCTGTTCATCCCAATATGTATTCAGATCCGAGTATGGCAGTGCAATCTGATATTTCTTCTGCAGCATGCGAGCGATATGATTCTTATCAATATTGCCTTTTTCATCCCATAGCATCCAATCCTGAAGAACTGCTTCAAATTCAATGGGATCGGCGATCTCTGTATTCTCTTTTAAAATCGCTTTTGCGCAATCATAGGCATAGCTCTCACGATCGCCCAATGTATCATCAAAATCAAAGAAAACTGCCTGTATAGACTGCTTCACTTAGCAGCTCCTGATATAAATGCCTGATATGCTTCCTGTACATCCTGCGGAGCGTCAGCACGAATGCCCTGTGTTTCTCCCTCTCTTGTATAATTGATACAATGACGGGCAAACCAAATGCTCTTTTCCTGTTTGTTCATTTCATTCCAATTCTCTGGAAGATGTTCAAATTCTGCCATTCTATACCTCCTCTTTCCAAAAAAAAGATCTCCATACAGGAGATCCTGAGATTACTTGTTATAGATCTTCTTGTACAGTGTCACAAAACGCTCTGCTAAAATACCGAATGCTTCAGCAGACATCAGCTGGTCTTCTGCATGTGTCAGCAGCAGATCCATTGTTACCGCATTTCCCTGTGCTGTCTGTGTCAGCAGCTTTGCATGTGCATCATGTCCTTCGACATAAGCATCCTGGCCTTCTTTGATCAGCTTCTCTGCTTCCTCAAAATTGCCTTCAGCTGCAGCGTCAATAGCAGAAATGTAACTTGAACGAGCGGTTCCTACGGTTGCGATGATGTTAAAAGCGATTAATTCTGTTCCTTCCATGTTTCTTCCTCTCCGATCAGCTTTTCAGCTAATTCTATGGCACCTTTGCCATCCATAGTGCCGTACATGTGCATGGGAATATCTGTTAGCTTCCATGCTGGATGTTCTTTCTTCAGTTTATCAACAACATATCTTACCTGCGGACCGATCAGCAGAACTGATGCTTGAGGCCCGATCTCTTCAATCTGCGTCACCGCATATGCGGCTATATCATATTCTTTCCCTTTGGCAGCAGCAGCTTCTTTCATCTTATTCACAAGCAGCGATGTAGAGAAGCCTCCTGCACAGAATAGGGCAATTTTTATGTTCATCAGGAATATTCTCCTTCAGCAATCATAATATGATTTAAAATGATCCGCAATCATAAAACATCATTTCATTTTCATCATTTGGAAATGAACGATATGAAAAGATCGATCTTCTCAGCTGTCTAAGAAGATCGGTCTCATTCCACATCAAAATTACTTCATTAATTTTTCTGCAAGATCCAATACAGCTTTGCCATCCATTAAACCATAAGCACGCATTTCAATTGCGCTGATTGGTTTGCCAGGATACTCTTTCTGCAGTTTATCCAGTGCAAAACGGACCTGCGGTCCAATCAAGATGACATCAGATTCCGGTGCATACTTAGGTGCTTCATTTAAAGAATATGCAGCAATTTCGTAATCTACTCCCCTTTTTTCTGCCTCTGCCTTCATCTTGTTAACTAACAAAGATGTTGACATTCCTGCTGAGCAGAATAGTGTAATTTTCTTAGCCATTCTATATTCCCTCTTTCTGATCCAATACTGGATTTGATATACTTATTTTAAATCGTAAGCGCTTGCTTTTCAACATAAAAGCATTGAATCAAGTAAACTTTCAGCTGCTGTACACAGAAACAGTTTACTGCTCGTAATACTCTTCCAACGTCTTTCCC
>JAAYWN010000050.1 GCA_012516665.1 Erysipelotrichaceae bacterium | reverse complement strand
TATACCATTATAGCATATCTTACGATACATTACGATAGACAAATACATTTAATTTGACTTTTTTTCATCAAAAAAAGCAGCTGTTGCACTGCTTTCTGTAGTTCTATTAGTTTTTGATGTGTCAAAGACCCGTGCAGGAAGGTATAATGCCGTCCTGAATTGATCATGACTTTCATGCCGTTTGCAATGGCTTTCTGCAGAGCCCTGCGATTGTGCTCTGACAATGAAAGTCTTCCGGAAGGAATCAGCGTATTATCTATGTCGCAGACAATCAGCTTTATATTTTCTGTATTTATATTCATGATTAGAATTTTAAACTTTATAAAAAATAAAGTCCACTCACATTTCCTCATTCCGCATAACCGTGTTAAAATAGATTAGCTTTATGTGCCCGTAGCTCAATTGGATAGAGTATCAGATTCCGAATCTGAAGGTTATGGGTTCGATCCCCACCGGGCACACTTTATTATTTCAGAGAAATCGCTGCTGCAGCGTTTTTTTTATGCTTTGCACTGATATACTGGTTTCTTCTAAAAAAGATATCTGATTCTCAGATACCCGTTTTATTTATGATCAGCACTGTCATTCAGTCCAAATATCTCAGCTTTTCCGCTGCCAATCTCATCTGTACGTGCGTAGACATGCATTCTACTTCACCATCCGTATGTACCCAGCATGGTTCATCTGTCTGGATATCTATGACATCTGCCTGATGGGCAGCAACTTCTTTATGCTTCAGATGATTTCCGGAATAGGCGCTTGGGAACAGTTTAAAGAAGCTTGCGGTATTGATATCTCCCCAAATGCATAGATCCAAAATGCCATCCTGCGGATCAGCTGCAGGGCAGAACTTAAATCCTCCGCCTTCATACGGTGTATTCATTGCAACTGCTGACAGGATCTTTTTGCATATCGGTTCTCTTTCATCCAGCTGTATGACCGCATTCACTTTGCGGCAGGCAAAGATAATACGGATCGCCACCAAAAGATAGATCAGTTTTCCTAAATGGATCTTATTCAGGAACTTCTTTGCTTTTGACCTTTCTGCATTCTCACAGATCTCTGCATCGAATCCGATGCCGCTGGAAATATTGAAGCGGCGATGAAAGATCTCATCTGTATCTTCACGGCCATCACAGAAATGCGAAGCATTGAAATATGTCACTTCACCGAAATCCAGGACCCTGAAAACTTTCTGCTGAATGATCTGTTCTGCGCACTTGATCGGATTCATAGAGATGCCAAGTGCCTTGGCTAAGTCATTGCCGCTGCCGCAGGGAATAAAGCCTAAGCGCACTTTGCCAAAGTCACAGATGCCATTCAGTGCTTTGTTCATAGAACCATCACCGCCCAGGATCACCAAATCGATCTCCTTGCCGATCTTTGTAATCTCTTGGCAGATGGCATCAAGATCATGTTCCAGAGTTGAATATGTTACATGATAGGGAATGCCGCTCTTTTGAAATATGGGTTCGACCTGTTTCCATTCTTTTGTTGTTGCTCCGCCGGCTCCGGCTGGATTGATTATGATCTCGAACATGCAGCCTCCTCATCTTTGAAACTGATATCTTCTCTCTGTCCATCTTTCGAAACGGAAGTATGGGCAAAGATGGCAAGCAATTCTGCTTCATAGATCAGCGGTTCATACATGGATGGACTGTAATGTGTCAGCCATAATTCTCGGACATCTGCTTCTTTGGCAATGGAAGCTGCTTCCTGCATCATCATATGTTTATTTTGTTTCGCATTATCGATCTTTTCCGGATCACCGTACATTCCCTCAGCTATCAGCAGATCCGCATGCATGGCATGCTGAAGGATTGCAGGTACAGGACGAGTATCTGTTGCATATACAATCTTAATTCCTTCACGTGCTTCGCCCATGACCATATCCGGTGTATAGACAATGCCATCAATCTCTGCCCTGTTCCCTCGCTGCAGCGTATTCCAAACGGAGAGCGGTACATAGTTCTCTTTTGCCTTTTCAACATCAAACTTCGGACGACGTCCCAATTTGAATTCATAGCCATAGCAAGGCACGCTGTGCTTTAGGCCGAATGCTGTAATTTGGAGATCATCAATTTCAAAAGACTGTTCATTCTCGGTCAATTCCATATATTTGATCTCAAATGGAATATAGCGTGCGACAAGATAAACGCCTTTCAGGATCTCCGGCAGGCCCTTCGGCCCGATAATAGTGATTGGCTCTGTGCGATCAGCCTTTGCCATCGATAAGAGCAGTCCCGGCAGTCCAGCTGTATGATCAGCATGAAAATGAGTGAGAAGAATAGTATCGATATGGCGGCAGGAAAGCCCATGCGCATGCATGGCTATCTGCGTACCTTCGCCGCAGTCAACTAATAATTCCTTCCCTTCCCAGCGGATCAGCAGAGACGTCAGCCAGCGATCTGGCAGCGGCACCGTTCCGCCGGTTCCAAGCAAACATACATCAAGCATAAATCCCCTTTTCTAGATATTTTTTAAGATCTCTGAGAGCTTTGGCATCAGCTGCTGCTTTCGAGAAATAATATTAGGATCAAATCCAGAATGATCATCAAACTTCGTTTTGATCAGATCAGTCAATACATAGGACAGCGGTCCATAGTATACAAACAGAGAGCCCGCTCCCATGACATCCGTAAACAGCATGACCATCAGATCCAGTTTATGCTCCGCCTGTTCCTTCTTCAGATTTTCACGGAATTGCGGCAGGATCTTCTGTACTTCTTCCATATGGGAATAGTTTGTCTGCCCAATGGCGAAGCGGAATCTGCCGATCTCATAGGCCTTCAGATCTCTCGTCAGGATATCATGCGGTGAAGCATCTGTCAGAGCAATCGATGCCCCTAGCATCTCTCTGGCGTAGGCATCTACATCTGTGACGCCTGCTCTTTCGGCCAGCCATCTTACCGTGATCTGATCTTCATTGGTCGTTGTTGCGCTCTTCAGATTCAATGTATCTGACAGAATAGCACTGAGCAACAGACCAGACATATCATGGTCAGGCAGCAGACCATTCTCCTGATAGATCTCAGAAAGAATAGTACAGGTAGACCCGCATTTATGATTTCGATATTCAATTGGCGCATCGGTCTGCACATCGCCAATATGATGATGATCCACGATTGCAACAACTTCTGCCTGATCCAGGTGATTGATTGTCTGATTCATGGCACTGTGATCGACCAAAGCAAACTGCCTTCTCCGATAATTCCTTGTATGATAGCGCGATACTGCACCGATGATCTTCCCGTTCTCATCCTTGACAGGATAGGAACGCACACGGGAATTGTTCATCTTTACCGCAACATCATCTACATATTCATCCCCTTCAAAAGAAATGATATGTCTGGTCATGACTTCCTCCACACTGTAGCTTTCGGTGATCGTACGGGCTGTATGCATAGTATCATAATCCGTTTTAATGATAGCGCACTGTTTATCCTTAGCATATTCCAGAACACCTTGATCCACAAACTGACCGCAGGTGATCACCAATAGCTTTGCCCCAGCATCTATGCACATTCTCTGCTTATCACTGTCACTGGACAGAATGCATATGCCATGGTTCAGATGAAAGGCCTGTATTTCTCTGCCATCCAATGTGATGACATGGATAGTGCCGTTGCTGTGAAAATCTTCCGGTCTCGTGACAACACTGCCGCCGACAGTGCGAGCTATATTTTCCAGCGTTGCGGTCGACATCAGCTGTTCCAGATCCGCATCCGGATGGATCCTGACTTTTGCAAGATTTGAAGTTGTGCAGATCCCGCACAGTTCATCTTTTTGATCAATCACAAATAAAGAACGGTTCTGCGTCTGCAGCATGACATGCCATGCATGATGGACTGTTTCATCTGCTCTGATAAAAGTTGGTTCATCGAGCTGAATATCTTTCAGCATTGCACGGGCATCGCTCAGCAGCAATGGTGTTTCCTGATGAAATCTCTTCAGGATAAATTTCGTTTCATCGTTCAGCGGTCCCTGACGGCAGGCAACTGCCTCTTTGCCCAGATGATTCAGCAGATCCGCATAAGTAATAGCTGCACAGATCGAATCACTGTCTGGATGCTTATGTCCGATAACATAAATATAGTTATTCATAGTTTCTCCTACTTCATTATACTAAAAAACGCAGACTGATTGTGTCAATCTGCGATGACTTATGTTCAGTGCGTCAGGATCTCATTTCCTGTTTCTGTAATTAAGATCGTATGTTCCCATTGGGCACTGTCTTTGCCATCCTCCGTATAAATTGTCCAATCATTGTATGGATCAATTACAACACCCGGCTTGCCGATATTGATCATTGGTTCAATGGTCAGTACCATGCCCGGCACAAGCACCATGCCTGTATTCTTTCTGCCGACATGAGATACAAAGGGATCTTCATGAAATTCAATACCAACACCGTGCCCGCCAAGTTCTCTGACAACGGAATAGCCCTTCGACTGTGCATATTTCTGAATGACCGCACCGATATCGCCGACCGTCGCCCAAGGCTGCGCTGCTTCCATGCCCAATTCCAGGCACTTCTTTGTTTCTTCGACCAGTCTGCGGCGTGCTTCTGATACATGCCCGATCATGAACATTCTGGAAGCATCTGCATAATATCCATCTACGATCGTTGTGCAGTCTACATTGACAATATCCCCATCATGAAGCTTTCTATGCCGCGCCGGAATGCCATGGCATACTTCTTCATTGATCGAAACACATACATTTTTTGGGTACCCTTCAAAATTCAGACAGGCACAGACGCCGCCATGTTCCTTTGTATAGGCATCAACAATATCATCGATTTCCTGTGTCGACATACCATCATGAATGACTTCACCGATATGATCCAGCAGACCTGTATTCACGACACCAGCTTTGCGGATCCCTTCGATCTGGGTCGGCCGCTTAATATACTTATCTTCGATCACTTCCGCTTTATGGCTGCGAAGCTCTTCCATCCGCTGAAGAATATTCTCCGGGATTGGTTCTTTTTCATCAATTTCCTGCCAGATCTTTTTATCCATTTTCTTTCACCTTTATTCCTTTGAAGTACTCCCGAAACCGCCAGTGCGCACACCGTCTGCTTCATCGTCTTCTGCAATGCCGAAGGCCACAAAGATCCCCTGCACCATCCCTTTGCCTTTTTCTAAGCAAAGTGTTTTATTCTCATGGGTATCATTTGTAAACCGGCACATGATATGTCCTTCATTGTCCGCATCATAATAGTCGGCATCAATTATGCCAACTGTATTATTCAGCTGCATTCTGTATCGGAAGCCTAGTCCGCTCCGCGGGAACAGCATCAGTACATATCCAGGTGCCATTTTAGCACGAATTCCGGTCGGTATCAGGATTTCTGCGCCGGGAGCCAATTCTATTGATACTGGCGCAAAAAAATCATATCCCGCTGAGCCCTTCGTAGCGCGTTTGGGGAGCTTGATCTGCTCATAAATCCTGCTGATCTCTTCTGCTGTTTCTGAGCGGTCTGAAGGCCAATCCTTTGCAAACTGAGACAATGATACTTTTTCAAACTGAGCGATCTTCTGCATAACTGTCCTCCGGCAAATGTTTCATAGATATAGTAACAAAATCAGCCAATGCAACTTCAAATGGATAGAGGGTCATCATAGTCTCATCGGAAAAAAGACGATGCTCTGGATAGAGATTTGCATGAATGATCTTCTCTACAATGCCCTTCTGATCCAGCGATTTAATATAGGATGCAATATCAATGATTCCCATCGGCTTATAAGCATAGTCCTCGTAAGCACACTGTGCAAAGCTTGCCAGAACAATATTTCTTGCCTCATCCAAAGCATAGATCCGTGAAGAATCTGCGCCGGAAAGTTCCAGCAGTGCGTCCATAATACCATAGTAATACTGGCGTACACTGAGATGATCCAAGTACATTCTTCCTTTCAGCAGATCCGTGATCACCTGCTGCGAACGGAACCGTTCATTGATGCTCGTTGCCATCTTGATCTTTGTCTCCAGCAGAAGCAGCCCATGATAGTATTCATCAAAATAATCAGGATATGCAAATGGCTTGAACGTATACTTCCAGCCTTCCAGTTTCCCATACGTCTTCATCGTATCGTTGTAGCCTAAGATCTTTGCCTTCTGCATCTGTTTGCGATCAAACGTCAGAAAATTGTACATTTCTTCCCGCGGATGAATATACCATATGTCATCTTTATCAATATACAGCGGATGGATCGGATCCG
Source organism: Erysipelotrichaceae bacterium (assembly GCA_012516665.1). GTDB lineage: Bacteria > Bacillota_I > Bacilli_A > Erysipelotrichales > Erysipelotrichaceae > Bulleidia. The sequence goes on along the minus strand of JAAYWN010000050.1, from coordinate 16,839 downwards.
GGCCAAGATCAATGCCGATGATCTCATCTGCCCTCATCTGCAGTGCATAGTCTACCGGAAAGTTATCATAGTATCCGCCGTCAACATACTGTTCTCCATCAATTTCTTTGATGGGGAAAGCAGGATAAGCACTCGCACTGGCCACCAGCCAATCCTCACCATGTTCCTTCATCATCTGCTTATTGACCAGCACACCGCTGTGATTTTTCGCTGTCGCTGTCACACAGTAAAAATCAATATCTGAAGCAAAAAGCCGTTCTGGATTATAGAACTTCTTTACCGTCTCATAGAAGGGCGAAATATCTATTCCGCCGTTATTGACCCAATACTTCAGAGCCGGAATAAACTCTTGGCGTTCATTGAAAAGATTGGCCAGGGACATATCATTTGGAACAAATCCTTTGACGATCTGATCCGCTTTCAGATGATCATACATATGTGCCATCTGATGCAGATCGCCCTGGGCGATCATAGCCGCATTCAGGGCACCGACCGAAACACCGAACACCATGTTGAAATCATCTTCACCAAGTTCGTGAAGTGCCTTAAGAACACCGAGCTGATAAATACCTCGTGTCCCGCCGCCGGCCAATACAAGCGCTTTCTTCATAAGATCACCTCCCACTGCCTATATATTTTATCATTTCTGTCAGAGCTTTTAACAGCAGACGTACATTCTGTTTCCTTCTTCGATGATTTCTTTTCTCCTCTTTTACGTTTATAATAAGAACGCGTTTGCATCGGAGGTAAATATGAAGCTAAATATTGCAGTATTCTTCGGCGGAGAATCCGTCGAGCACGAAGTCAGTATTATTTCTGCCCATCAGGCAATGGAAGCGATGGATACCGAAAAATACAATGTGATCCCGGTATATGTAGCAAAGGATCGCAGACTGTACTGCTCGGATCTCCTGCGCGATATAAAGAATTTTAAAGATCTGGATGCATTGAAGAAACAATGCACACAGGTAACGATCGTATCACTGGACAATCAGATCGTCATCAAGCCGGCCCAGGCAAAGCTATTCGGGAATAAAGACCTTGGCACCATTGATGTGGCAGTTCCTGTCATGCATGGGACCAATGGCGAAGACGGCACGATCCAGGGCTTTTTTGAAATGCTGAAAGTACCTTATGCCGGATGCGATCTTTACGGTGCTGCTGTCGGCCAGGATAAAGTCATGCAGAAGAACATTCTTCACGACAGCGGACTGCCGATCACCAATTGGTTCTGGGTCTACAGCAGTGAAATGGATGAGCACAAGGATGAGATCCTGAAGAAAGTCCATCAGCTGATCTATCCGGTCATCCTGAAACCGGCAAGAACAGGATCTTCTGTTGGCATCGCCATTGCCCATAATGATGAAGAATATCTCGAATGCTTTGAAGATACACGTCAGTATGACGAAAAGATCATTACCGAAAAAGTCGTCAAGCCGATGGTCGAACTGAACTGTTCTGTCTTAGGAGACTGCTATCATGCTGAGGCATCGGTGATCGAGCAGGTCGGCAGTGCTTCCAGCGATGAACTTCTGTCCTTTAAAGATAAATACGAAGGCGGCGGCAAGGGAGCCAAAGGTGCCAAGACATCCGGTGCAAAAGGAATGGCAAGTACCGCTAGGATCGTACCTGCGCCAATCTCTGATGAAAAAACAAAAATGATCCAAGATCTCTCACTGCAGACCTTCCGCGTCCTTGGTGCCTCTGGCGTATGCCGTATCGACTTCATGATGGATCAGGATACCCAACAGGTCTATGTCAACGAGATCAATACGATCCCGGGATCATTGGCTTTCTATCTCTGGGAAAAGAATGGCATGTCCTTCTCACAGCTCATGGATAAACTGATTGCACTTGCTTTGGATCGTGAACGCAGAAGATCACGGATCACTTTCTCCTATGACACGAATCTTCTCAGCAGCTACAGCGAGAATTCTGCTAAGGGGACCAAAGGTTCAAAAATGTAACTCACAGAGACATGGAAGTGTCTCTGTTTTTTTGATATACTTTAAGAACAGAAATAAAGGAGAACATACTATGTCTACACCTCATAATGAAGCAAAAAAAGGCGATATCGCCAAAACAGTTTTAATGCCGGGAGATCCTCTGCGCTCAAAGTTCATTGCGGAAACCTTTCTGAAAGATCCAAAGCTCGTCAACAATGTCCGCGGCGTGCAGGGATACACTGGAACATGGAAAGGAAAACCTGTCACCGTCATGGCTTCCGGCATGGGCATGCCTTCTATTGGCATCTATTCATATGAACTGTTCAGCCAGTACGGCGTTGAAAATATCATTCGGATAGGATCCGCCGGTTCTTATGTGAAACAGCTGCATGTCTATGATGTTGTCCTGGCATCCGGTGCCTACAGTGAATCATCTTTTGCCAAAGAGCAGTGCGGCTATGATGCCGATATCACATATCCTTCCGATACATTGAATGCAAAGATCAAAGCTGCTGCGTCTGAGCTTAACATTCCTCTGCAGGAAGGAGTCATTCATTCTTCTGATGTCTTCTATAGAGAATCAAAAGAGTATATGAAAGAAGTTGAAGCACACAAATGTGTTGCCGTTGAAATGGAAAGCTTTGCCTTATTTTCCAATGCCAGAGTGCTGCATAAAAATGCCGCATGTCTATTGACGATCTCTGATTCCTTTGTGACAGATGAATGCACCACACCAGAAGAGCGTCAGACAAGCTTTACCAAAATGATGCAGATTGCGTTGGATGCTGCCATCGCAGAATAACTTATGAAAACAGCAGTGATCTATAGATCGCTGCTTTTTTATATTCTTCCTTCTTCAATTGCTTTCATTGCTTCAATCAAAGAAGGATATATCGCTGACGCTTTCTGTTTTGTTTCCTCATCCGGCAGGGTCATATCCGGGATCATAATTGTTCTGCATCCCGCTGCATATCCTGCTTTGACACCGTTTATTGCATCTTCAAAAACATAGCATTCTGCCGGATCAAGATGGATCTGTTTCGCTGCTTCTAAGAAAACATCCGGTGCCGGTTTGCTGCGAGCCAGATGATGGCTGGAAACAACTGCCTGGAAATACTGCTCAATTCCCGCTTTCTTCAGATTCCTGCGGATCATTTCTTCATCAGAAGAAGATGCAACTGCCATAATAACACCCTTGGACTGGAACATTTCCAGGATCTCATGAAGTCCTTTTTTCTCTTCCAAAGACAATGAAAGATCATGATGGACATGATCAATGACTGTATGCATGATCTCTGTGCCATCAGGTACACGATAGTATTTTTCAATCACTGCTTTCATTGTTGATCCGGAAGTTCCGCTGATATCATATTTGAATTTTTCCGGAAGAATGATATTGTTCGCAGCTGCCTGTTTCTGCCAATTGCACTGCCAGACTTTTTCTGTGTCGAACATCAGACCGTCGTGATCGAAAATTGCACCTTTCAGCATATGATTCCCTTTCTTTTATCTGCTCAATTCATCAGCCAATTCAAGTACCAGCCTTTCGCTTTTTTCCCAGCCAAGGCATGCATCCGTGATCGATTGGCCATACACATCGCCGCCTGGCTGCTGATTGCCATCGACAAGATAGCTTTCAATCATCAGTCCTTTGACAAGATCCTTGATATCCTCACTGTGCCTTCTGCTGTGCAGTACATCCAAAGCAATGCGGATCTGCTCCGCAAACTGCTTGCCGGAATTATTATGATTGCAGTCAACGATCACCGCTGGATTTTTCAGGTCTGTCTTATGATATTCTTCCAGCAGATTCTGCAGATCTTCGTAATGATAATTCGGATGCGATCTGCCGAATTTATCGACATATCCGCGCAGAATTGCATGGGCAAATGCATTGCCTTCTGTTTGAACTTCCCATCCGCGATAAATAAATGTCTGCGCAGATTGGGAAGCCGTAATGGAATTCATCATGACCGAAACATCTCCGCCTGTCGGATTCTTCATGCCCGCCGGAATACCGATACCGCTGGCAACAAGACGATGCTGCTGATCTTCCACAGAGCGCGCACCGACCGCAACATAGCTCAGCAGATCGCTGAGATATGCATGATTCTCCGGATACAGCATTTCTTCAGCACAGGTAAAGCCCGTTTCCCGGACAACATCGGTATGGAGCTGCCGAATAGAAATGATCCCTGCCAGCAGATCCTCGCCCTTGGCAGGATTCGGCTGATGAAGCATTCCCTTATATCCAATTCCTTTTGTCCGCGGCTTATTTGTATATACCCGCGGAATCATTAAGATCCTGTCTTTGACTTTCTCCTGCAGTTCTGCAAGTCTTGTCATATATGCCAATACAGCGTCTTCACGATCTGCACTGCATGGTCCAATGATCAGCAGAAAACGATCATCTTTTCCCGTGAAGATGTCCTGTATTTCCTGATCCCTTTTTTCTTTAACCGCCACTATTTCTTCTGTTACAGGAAACTCCTTCTTCAATTCTTCCGGTGTCGGAAGCTCCTGCACATGCTTCATCTGCATTTCAGCCATTTCTCATTCTCCAATTCCTGGTCAATATACCATATTTCATCTGATGCGTTAAGGCTCTTCAACAGATCTTTTTTTCAGCGTCTTCAGCAGACGATGCCATTCTTTCAGACCATGATGATTCAGATAGTCTGTCGCCGCATAGACCGTCTCCCACGTGTAATACTCTTTCAGCCACAGCATCTGACGGATCGGTGCATTGAATACCGAAGCATCATCCACACCATGCATTACATCCATGGTCAGGATCTTTTTGGCTGCCGCATTGATAAATTTGCCCAGGCCGCAGGCCTTCAGTTCTCTGACTGTCGTATCCGGCGTGAAGGGACGAGGACTGCGCCTTGCCGGGATCTGATGTTCAAGCATGCTTGCAAATGATTCGTCGGTCACATACATCATGCCTGCATCATGCTGGATCATCTTCTTTTGGATGGCACTGTACGGATCCAGCACACCTTTCATTTCGATTTCGCCCTGCAGAATGATCTCCTGCACTGATTTTCCGATCATGATCTGATATATCCCCTGTTCAGTCTGGAACTGATGCTGGTGCACATCATAATAATCAAATGCCGCAGAGCCCAATGCAAACTTCACTTCTTTTTCTTCACCTGCCTGCAGCGGGACAGACGCAAAGTCTTTCAGTTCCTTAGCTGCTCTGGCAATGCGGCTGTTCTTCATGCCGACATACAGCTGCACTGATGCTCTGCCTTCACAGGCGCCGATATTCTTTACTTTTAAAGATACATGCACGGTCTCTTCTTCATGTCTGATCTTCAGACCAGAATAAGAAAACTCTGTATAGCTCAGCCCATAGCCAAAAGGATAGGCGGTCGGGACCGAAAAGGTATCATAGTAGCGATAGCCAGTAAAGATTGCTTCACGATATTGGCATTGCAGTACATCTGTCGCATAATAGCGGCTGCTTGGAATATCTTCACTTCGCAGCGGCCATGTTTCAGCTAAATGTCCCGATGGATCCGCGTCACCATACAGAATGCTCTTCAAAGCAGCACCCGATCTTGCTCCGGCGGCATATTCTGCCACAATGGCCTGTGCTTCGCAGCGCCAAGGCAATGTAACAGGGGAGCCCGTCTGCACTACGGCAATGACTTTTCGGCCGGCATGGATCAGTTCACGGATCAGCGTATTCTGATTCACCGCAAGATCCATACAGCTGCGGTCGAATCCTTCCCCACCGCGTTTTTCCTGTTCACCGACCATAACGATGACTTTGCTGCATCCTTCAGAGATCGACAAAGCTTCGTTCTGCATATCCTGATCGATATTTTCGCTGTCCATAGAAAAGCCCTGCACATATGCATAAGGGATCTTTTCCTCATCCAATGCCTGCAGAAGACTATCCTGATCTTTGGCATTCACCTTGGAAGAACCCGTACCCTGTATGCATGGATGCATTGCTAAAGGACCGATCACCGCTATCTTTTCTGTTTTCTTCAGGGGCAGGACATGATTATTCTTCAATAGGACAATAGATTCCTCAGCTGCCCGTTCACAGAATTCATCATGTTTTTTCTGATCATATTCTGCCACAGTATAGCGGCCGCATTTTTCCGCAAATGCATGCATATAGTCAGCAGATTTCTGCAGGACCGCCCTTGGCAGTCTTCCTGCATTTACAGCTTTCTCAACCAATTCACTGGATCCGCTTGGCCCTGGCATTTCCAAATTCAGGCCATTGGCAAGTGAACGGATCGGATCGGCGACGCCGCCCCAGTCCGAAAGAATGATTCCATCAAAGCCCCAGCTGCGTGCTTCTTTGAATAATTTTTCATTTTCACAGCAATGTATACCGTTCAATTGATTGTAAGCGGCCATCAATGTCCATGGATGCCCTTTTTTTATAGCTATTTCAAACTGTCTGAGATAGATCTCGTGCAGTGTCCTCTCATCAATGATCGAATCTGCGACCTGTCTTCCAAGTTCTCTGGAATTCGCCGCAAAATGTTTTAGAGAAGTACCAATGCCCATGGACTGCACGCCCTGGATATACGCTGCGGCATATTCACCAGACAGTACAGGATCTTCCGAAAAATATTCAAAATTGCGCCCGCACAGCGGACTTCTTTTGATATTGACGCCAGGTCCTAAAACAACATCTACCTTTTCACTGATACATTCTTCCGCCAGCATACGGCCGAATTCTTTTAAGAGATCTCGATCAAAGCTGCATCCTATGCAGGCTTCGGTCGGAAATACTGTAGCCTCTTTTGAATGATTGAAGCCAATGCCATCTTGGTCTTCAATGCGCAGTCCATTCGGACCATCGCTGAAAGTGACATCTTTTTCCATGTTCAGATGCCAATGATCTTTGCCTTCAAACATCAATGCCTGCTGTCTGAGCGACTGATCAGTTTTCATTTGTCTTTATATACTTTCTAAGATTCGCTGATACCTGCTTTAGGATCTTTGAAGACGCTGCAATTTCCTCCGCGCTCAAATTCTTATGCATGACATCCTGCAGATCATTCATTGCTCGGTCCAGATCCTGGGATAGATCTGCTGCATTTTTTCCTAAACTGACAGCCAGCTTCTGCTCATCATGCTTTACAGAAACATACCCTTTCACAGCCATCTTGATCAGACTGGCAGATACATTCATCTCACTGACCCCGCTGAGATCGCTGATCTCGCTGAGAGAATCTGCACTGCCGATCTCTTTCACAGCGGAGGCAATCTTCGCATCTTTCAGATCAATATCATATTTCAAAGCTATGACATTGAGATTTTTTTCATATCCTTTGCTGAGATAATAAGCTGCCGTCACAGCATTCTGGCCATCGCCGCTGAATTCAGCCTGGATCTGTTCCTGACCAAGTTTTTTCGTGCCCGGCAGCATCGGGATCGTCATATCATCACTGGCTGCATCGATCAGGAAACCAGCAATAGCCAAACGGTCGCGGCGATACTGTTTCTCATCCAATACATTTTTATAAAAATCATTATAGTAAGTAAAAACATTGGATTTCATATCTACGATCTTGGCAAGCGACATTGATTTGCTGACAAGCGAACCTTCTGTTTTTACATAGTAATAGACCGGCACCTGCAGCGGCGCAACGGTTTTGACATGAAGCAGATATTCCAGATTGAATATAAAGTCCTCACACCATGACAGATCTTCATCCATGCGTACCCCATACTGCTGAATGATATCATTGCGATACAGCTTATTCCAAAGCACCCCATAATAGAAATCGCTCGGTGATTCCATCATGAGCTCCGCAAACTGCTGCAGTGTCAGAACATCATTGGAAACAATCGATCCCTTGCGGGCAACATTCTTTCCAACGACACGAAAAAAATCAGCGACTACAAGATCTGCTTTCTTTTCTTCCGCTTCTCTGACCAGCATCTTTGTACTGTTGTCAGGAATCCAGTCATCTGCATCCAGGAATTGAATATATGTTCCCTTGGCCTGATCCAAAGCTAAATTGCGGGTGGAAGAAACACCTGAATTTGCTTTATGAATAACTTTTACTCTGGCATCTTTCTTTGCATACGCATCCAGAATAGCTGGACTTCTATCTTTTGATCCATCATCAACAAAGATAGCTTCAAAATCTTCATATTCCTGATTCAGGATACTGTCAGCACATCTTGCTATAGCTTTTTCTGCATTATATACAGGTACAATAATACTTACCGTCGGCATCTTTGCTCCTCCTCTGCATGCATGTTCATGATCACTTGATCAATGATACTGCTTCTGCCATAGTACTTGGAAAAAATACATGTTCCATTTCGCTTTCAGATACAAAGCCGGAAATCTGCATCTGCTGCAGCATTTCTTTCAGCAGATCATAGTATCCATGCAGATTGAAGCACATGCATGGACGATCCTGCAGCAGTCCTAAGCGAGAAGAAGATATCACTTCACTGATCTCTTCCAAGGTTCCTGGTCCTCCTGGCATAGCCAAATAAGCATCTCCCAGTTCCATCATTTTCTTTTTTCGGCTGGACATATCCTCGGTCACGATCAATTCACTGAGATCCTTCCGATTCCTTCCGGCATCAAGCATGAACTGAGGCATGACGCCAATGACTTTTCCCCCGCCCTGCAGCACATGCTGTGCAAGAATATCCATCAGTCCAAGTCCAGCACCGCCATAGATCAGCGTATGATGATTCTCCGCGATCCAATCGCCAAGTTCGGCAGCAGCTTTCTGAAATAATGCATCCGTGCCGCAGTTCGATCCTAAATAAACAGCTATTCTCATTTTGTTTCCTCAAAAACGGCCCAGGTACCTTCATTAGCAATCCATTCTTCGGCGTTGATGCGATACCATGTATAATCGCCGTTTACTTTCTTTTCAAAAACAGGATATACTGCACCTTCCATACTGATGCCAGCCTGATCAGAATCTGTTCCAGCTCCCCTGCGGATCGTCAGATCAGATGCTTTGATCGTCAGGGTACCAATTGTATCTTCATTGCTCGGTGCACACCAATATGCATTGATCTGTTTCTCAGTATCCTTTAACGTATCCGAAAGATTGATGATCCCATATTTGCCCTGATAGAGCACCCATGCATATCCATTGAATACCGTGCATGCATCATCAAAGATGAAATCTGTCACTTCTTTTCCTGTCTGATCGATATATCCCCATTTTCCGCTCTTTTTTACTGGTGCATAGCCGTCTTCAAAATATTTGGCATCCTGATACTGGGTCGCTACATTCTGGCCGCTGGCCGCATCTACAATGCTTGCATAGGTCCCATCCGAAACTACATAATAATGATTGACATAAGAGCCTTTTCGATAGCTCATTGCAGTATTCAGTTCTGTTACATATGTTCCATCCGGAGAAATGATTGCCTGCGCGGTCACGGCAAATGAATCATCGATCACCGGCACGATCATGTCTGCTGAAAGACCTGTTGGCATGTATGCTTCAAAAGCCCAGCCGCTCATTGCTCCAGAAGCAGAATGCGTCATGCCTGCAATGCCGAGCTGACCATCTTTATAAGCAAGATAAGGATCTGTATCCTTGATCTCAACGTTATAGTTGAACTGATCAATAGATACCTCCGAGACTGATTTGAAATCGGAAGAAAAGATCTGTGCTTTTCCCGTAGCGGTATTGGCAAAGCCATATGCCACCTTTGCTTTTCCTGTGGTGTCCTTATAGATACCAGGAATGATGCCGGCAATATACGGCGTGGATACCTTATTGACAGAAACAGCATATATTTCGCTGCCATCATGAGCATAGATCCCCTGATTGTTCTTTTCTTCAACCATCATGACATCGCCAGCATATCCCGTATTTCCCCATTCCCCTGGATATCCGCTCTTTTCTGTTTCAACATAAAGCGTTACTTCACCGAAAGCAGCAGAAGAAGCACTGACAATTTCATAATTGAATGGTGTCAGATCGCTTGCTTTATCAAAATTCATATCTGGATCATGGCTCCAGACCGATGTTGGTCCTGCCGAAGCAGAAGCTGATGGCTGTTCACTTGCAGCCGGAGCTGCACTGCTGCATCCAGCCAGACATACTGCCAATATTCCCATAAAAAACTTCTTCATCCTATCATCCCCCATCGCTGAATCAATCATAGCACATTGCTTATTTTCCATACCGATCCATCCTTGCCTGTAAAGAAAAGACAATGCATCTTTCAATGATCATTGTCCCGACTGATCTTCTTTTTCTTCTTCTGTTTTCTTTGGCAGCATAGTGGTAGCCACAGCACTGAGCCCAATCAGAATGCCGCAGGCAAAGCCCCAGAATGCACCGCTCACAAAGAACCACAGAATGATGCCGGCAGCTGCATAGCAGACGATCCACAAAGCAGATACCAGAATATCTTTCTGCTGGCGCATCGAAGAGCGTCCTGTCTGCAGGATCTTCGTCCAGGCAAAGATCGATAGGAATACGGTGATAACGAAACTGATCAGAAATAGAATTGTTGACATGATGCCCCTCCATTTTTATCAGTCTAATTATAGCAGAATCTTTTTTGATAACGGTGATTGTTCTGTACCCTTTTCAACATCAGAATCTATAAATTGTATAGGATGTTCAAACTAGCAAAAGGCAAAAGAAAACCCGGTATCTCTACCGGGTCAGAGGGAGCAATTTGCTTTGTTTATTCAATGCTGATCAATTTCTTTTCAGAAGCATTCTTCTCATGATCAGAAGGAACTTCGATCTTCAGGACACCATCCTTGAAGGATGCGTGTACATCTGACTCTTTCGCATTTTCACCGACATAGAATGTCCTTGAGCAGGAACCTGTATATCTTTCCTGACGAACGACATTTCCTTTGCTGTCCTTTTCGTCATTTGACGTGCTGTGATTTGCCTCAATCGTCAGATCTCCATTGTAAAGCGAAACCTTTACATCTTCCTTCTGATATCCAGGAAGATCCATTTCAAGATGATACTTTCCATCTTTCTCAGTGATGTCCGTCTTCATCAGTGCTTCTCTGCCAAAGAACGGTGCATTAAATACATCATCAAACAAATCAAAGTCCTCGTCTCTTCTTAATGCTGGCATAAATCTCATACGAAACATCTCCTTTTCTGCTATATCAATGAACTGCTGTTCATTTGATATCAAAGTATTTCAATAAATTTCTTGTCTTCTTCCTGTTTCTTCTGTTCTGTTGGGAAGTCAACTGTTAAGATACCATCCTTGAAGGATGCATGGATATCTGTTTCCTTCAATGCAGTCCCGACATAGAATGTACGGCTACAATTTCCTCTGTATCTCTCCTGTCTGAGCAATTTGCCTGGCTTTGTCTCGCTCTTTCCAGCTGCTTCTATCGTAAGATCTCCATTGTACAGAGAGATCTTTACATCTTCTTTGCTGTAGCCTGGCAATTCAATGTCTAAGTAATAACGTCCATCATTTTCTGCAATATCTGTTTTCATAAGTGTTTCTCCTCCAAATACTGGTGCTCTAAGCACATTGTTGAATACATCTTCAAAGAAATCATCTGCCATAGTTCATAACCTCTTTCTTTTATCTTTGTGGGCTTCTTTCATCTCACACCTATGAGTATATTCAAAATATTGGCACTGTCAATAGCTGAGTGCTAATTAATTTTTATTATTTTTTTTGAATTGCAATCATATATAATCTTTTTGGCTTAGTTAAGCCATTTTATGAATTAGCACCTATATTATATGAGTGATATTAATTTAAGATTTTTTTACTTGTGCTATGATATTTGCAATGAAAAAAGTAACGACTGGCATTGAATATGAAAAATGGTGTGCTTCTTATCTGAAGAAACATGGTTTCCATCAGATCTCATTGACAAAAGCGACCGGCGATCAGGGAATTGATATCATTGCCTATCAGGGACGCATAAAATATGGCATCCAATGCAAATTCTATGATTCTCCTGTCGGCAACAGTTCGGTACAGGAAGCCTATGCAGGAGCAGCTTTCTATGTCTGTGACAAAGCTCTTGTCATGACGAACACAGAATTTACCAGAGGAGCAATTTCCTTGGCACAGGAAACAGGTGTGCTTCTTTGGTCAAAAAAAGATCCCCTTCGCGGCGATCGATATTTAAGATCCTATCGTTTTCTTCGTCTGGCGGAAGGAATTGCCGGTGCTCTTTTATTTGTTCTTGCTATCTGCCGTCATGATCTGAATGGCAGAGATGACATTTCTTTCTGTGCCGTATTGCTGATCATGGGAAGCTGCATGGGAATGTTCTCCGGTTCTTTTCTTGCTTTGAACCTCTTCAGCGATCTGACGGATATCCTGATTGCCGGGATCATTGCTGAGCTGATGGCTGCCGGGATCTTCTCTGCCGTATTTCCTTGGTGGATCGGCAATGTTCTTCTTCTGCTGCTGGCAGCAGTTCAGTTCATCATGCTGTACCGTGAGAGAGCCGCTTATATAAATGAACAGAAACAGAGGCGTCATGAAGAAGAAAGACAGGCCCAGGCTTTGGCAGATGCACAGAGACTGGCAGAGATGCTTCAGGCCGAACTGCATTGCCATCTGGATCTGACGGAACAGAGAAAAGACGGTGAGATTCCTGTCTTCTGCTATCATGCAGATCAGAACATCTCTGCCCTGCTTGCTTCTGCTGAAATCTCTTTGAATCAGTCCGATGCACAGGATCATCAGAATACATATCGCATTCTCGATCTCGGCCGTCGCCGGATCCAAGTATCCGTACATCCAATCGAAGTGAAAATCTAAGCAGCGTCCGTTTTCTTTAAGAATGTTCCTGCCCAGGACTGATCCGCCGTCAGTCCTTTTTCATCCAGGAGCTGCTGTCCGTATTTTCGCGCAAGCAGAAGATAGTTCTCTTTGGAGAAAGGAATCTCTGCCGTACTTCCATCTGCCCTCACAGCGACAAAAGAATAGCCATCTTCTCCATGGTTGAAGAACAATGCCGTGAATTCCTGCCCCTGTTCTTCACCGATCATCATTGTCAGATATTTAGCAATCTCAATGATTCGATCATCCAAATTAAAATGAAAGATCAGTACCTTTTCCTGCAGATCGCTGATAGAAGTCACCAATCGTTTTGTACAGGATGATGACCATTCTTTTAATACCTGATCCAATTGATCCCGATGATAGCTGCCATTCAGATTCAAAGCCATCTCATTTTCATCCTTCTCATTATCCGCATAGCCGATCAGCACTTTGCGGGCCTGATCATGATACATGCATGAATAGGAAATATCCTGTACGGTATGGCAGAATGGGCACGTATACCGGAACAGCGATCCATTGAACAATTTTCTTTCAGCTTCTGGATCCTCTCCGGTATCGATCAGTGTTTTCATCGTATAGGTGCTTTTCTTCCCGCAGTTTGAACAGGTAAATTGAACATGATATGTATTTTCAGACATCATGAGATCTCCTTTATATGTATTTAATATTATCACAGGTTGCAATGTAAATTTTTTCACAGTCTTGTAAATATTTCATTATACAGAGAATTAGGGTAGAATAACATGCGGAGGAGATTGCTTATGACTGAACGTGTTTTTAATTTCGCCGCCGGTCCAAGTATGCTGCCGGAAGAAGTTCTGCAGCGGGCTGGAAGTGAGATCATGAATTATCATGGCACCGGCATGTCGGTGATGGAGATGAGCCATCGATCTCCCATGTTCCAAAAGATCTTTGACCATACAAAGCATCAGTTCATTGAAATGATGCATGTTCCGGATACACATGAAGTGCTCTTTATGCAGGGAGGCGGAAGCACGCAGTTCTCCTGTGTACCGCTCAATTTCATCTCTGCTTCCGGAAAAGCAGATTATGCCGTGACCGGCAATTTTTCGGGAATAGCTGCCAAGGAAGCGAAAAAATATGGCAGCATCCATCTATCTTATGACGGTACACAGGAAGGCTTCACCCGGATTCCTTCCCAGAAGGAACTGCAGTTGGATCCCGAAGCTTCGTATTTCCATTACTGTGCAAACAACACGATCTATGGGACAGAATGGCAATATGTCCCAGATACAGGAAATGTTCCTCTGGTCTGCGATATGTCCAGCGATATCACTTCGCGGATAGTAGATATCAGCAGATATGCCTTGATCTATGCAGGTGCACAGAAGAACATGGCCCCGGCCGGTGTCACTGTCGTGATCATCCGAAAAGATATGGCAGGACATGAACTGCCAATCACCCCATTGATGATGAACTATGAGACCATGATCAAAAAGGATTCTATGTACAATACACCGCCATGCTGGCAGATCTATATGCTTGGTCTCACGATGGATTGGCTGGCAAGCCAAGGCGGTGTCGAAGGAATGGAAAAAAAGAAGCATGCGAAAGCACAGCTTCTCTATGATGCTTTGGAAAACAGCACTCTGTTCCATCTGCATGCAGCCAAAGACAGCCGCAGCGATATGAATGTTACTTTCCGTACAGGCAGTGATGAATTGGATCAGAAGTTTGTCACTCAGGCAGCTGAGCAGGGATTGGTCAGTTTGAAAGGCCATCGTCTGACTGGCGGCATGCGGGCATCGATCTATAATGCAATGCCTTTGGAAGGCGCTGAAAAACTAAGAGATTTTATACTACAATTTGATAAGGAGAATCGCTGATATGTATAAAGTAAAACTATTGAATAACATTTCCCCTGTTGCCAAAGAGATCCTGACAGCAGATAAGTATGAACTGAGCGAGAACGAAGAAAAGCCGGATGCTTTATTTGTCCGTGCATCTGATCTGCATCACTATGATTTCAATCCTGAGATCAAATGCATCGGCAGAGCCGGCATCGGTGTCAATACGATTCCTTTGGAAGAATGCACAAAAAAAGGTATTGTTGTATTCAATACACCTGGTGGCAATGCCAACGGTGTCAAAGAACAGTTCCTGTTCGGCATCGGTATGGCTTCACGCGATCTGCTGGGCGGGATGAACTGGGTCTATTCCTATGATGGATCGCAGGGTCCTGTGGAACAGCGCATGGAAAAAGTTAAGAAACAATTTGCCGGACCAGAATACGCCGGCAAGACGCTCGGTGTCATCGGCACCGGAAATGTCGGTTCAAAAGTTGCCAATACGGCATTGTCCTTGGATATGAAAGTCTATGCCTATGATCCCTATCTTTCGGTCAATGCGGCGTGGAAAGTATCACGCCATGTCTTTCGCGTTGAAAATGTTGAAGACCTGTATAAGCACTGTGACTATATTACGATCCATACTCCATTGACAGATGAGACCCGAGACATGATCAATGACAAAGCCATCGCCATGATGCAGGATGGCGTCAGGATCATTAATTATGCCAGAGGTGAAGTCGTCAACGAAGATGCCATCATCAAAGCACTGAACAGCGGAAAAGTTGCACGCTATGTTGCTGATTTCCCAACCGAGCGCTTAGTGCATACAAAAAATACTGTCCTGACACCGCATCTTGGCGGCACAACGGTCGAATCAGAATCCAACTGTGCTCGCATGGCGGCGATGGAGATTGATGAATATCTGAATGAAGGAAATATCAAAAATTCGGTCAATCTGCCGGAAGTATCCATGGAGAGAAGCGGAAAAGCACGGATCTGCTGCATCCATACAAATACACCTGGCATGCTGACAAATATCATGCCGGTCTTCTCTGCTGAAAATATCAACATCGAGAATATGACGAATAAATCCAAGGGGAATTATGCCTACTCTGTCTTTGATGTCAATACGCATGTAAACCAAAAATCCAGCCAAGAATTGGAAGCGATTCCCGGCATGATCCGGGTCAGAGTCATTCAGTAAGGAACATCCATGGAACTGTCCTTCAGAATAGATCAGCGGTCAGAAAAGATAGAGATAGATGATGCCCAGGTGATCAGTGTGCTGAGACCCGCATCGCTTCCTCATCCTGCAGATCAGAAAGAGCTCATACGGCAGGCTCTTGCGCATCCCATCCAAAGTGCCTGCTTAGCTGATATCATTGATCCGATGGATACGGTTGCCATCGTCACCTCAGACATAACCCGTCCCATGCCCAGCTATACAGTACTGCCGATCCTCCTCAGCGAATTGAGGCACATTGGTGTCCGAAAAGAGAATATCACGATCATCATTGCCTTAGGATCGCATCGTCCCCAAACATCCAAAGAGATGGAACATCTTGTATCCAAAGAAGTATATGCACAGTATAAGGTCATCAACAGCGGTCAGAATGGTTTCCTTTCGGTTGGCACGACCAAGCGCGGAACACCGATATCAATTGATCGTACGGTTGTCGAAGCAGATAAAAGGATCTGTCTCGGCAATGTAGAATATCATTATTTTGCCGGATACAGCGGCGGGGCCAAAGCAATCATGCCTGGCTGTTCTGAACCATCAGCTATACAGATGAATCATCGCTTCATGGTCAAAGAAGAAGCACATGCAGGCGCCATAAAAGGGAATCCTGTCCGGGAGGATCTGGAAGAAGCAGCGGCGAAAGTCGGTGTTGATTTCATTATCAATGCTGTGCTGAATCCTGAGAAGGAGATCATCTATGCAGCGGCCGGAGATGTTACAGCAGCGCATCGAGCTGCCTGTGTTCAGCTGTCTCACTGGTATCTTTCACCGATTGAAGAAAAAGCTGATATCGTCATCGTTTCACAGGCCGGTGGCCCAAAAGATCTCAACCTCTATCAGACGCAAAAAGCTTTGGACAATGCAAAACATGCTGTAAAAGACGGCGGCATTGTGATCCTGATTGGCTCCTGCAAAGAGGGATTCGGCAATCCTGTATTTGAAGAATGGATGTGCCGCTATCAGGATCCGCAGGAAATGATCGATGCCCTGTATGATCACTTTGTTCTGGGCGGGCATAAAGCAGCTGCTATTGCCATGGTACAGAAAAAAGCAAAGATTTTCTTAGTCAGCG
>JAAYWN010000207.1 GCA_012516665.1 Erysipelotrichaceae bacterium | reverse complement strand
ATGGTAAGCCGCAAGTTCTTCTGGCGAAGCTCTGCATTCTCTTTCTCCAATTCTTCTAATGTCTGTTTCTTCTTGATTGGCATGGGCATGACGTCCTCTCTTCTTTTTAATGATATTATACCCGTTTGCTTTATATTCTTTAATCCATCTGGTTAGGGTTCCAATATTTGATAATCCCAGCTGTATTGAAACTTCACGTATGGATTCATCATCAATCAGGACACGATTGATAGCTTCTTTCTTATATTGATTAGGGTAATCAGTGTATTTATGCTTTACTATTTCTACACCATGGCAATCCATGAGTTTGATCATATAGTCGAGGACTGACCTGCTGCAATTCCATTTCAATGTAAGCATAGACCATGAATAGAATTCTTCTTTACGTTCTCTGTATATTTCTAGTTTTTGTTCATATGTCAATTTCATTTAAAAACCCCTCCGGTTGTTGTCCAACTTTTGGGGTTCACTGTAAAGGGGCCTGGCTGGAAGAAAACAATAATATGCAATCTCCCTGGATGCTCTCTGATGTATCTGCGCTCATGGTTTCACAAAAATGGAGGGGAATTAAATGAGTGATATTGTAATTGGTATCTTATTAATCGCTTCCTTGGCGGGCATGATCTATTATGCTGTCAAATGAAAGAACCTCATGGTAGGTTTCATGATCATTTCTACCATTTGGCTGGTGATCTGTCTGGTTGGAAATGCGATCAGTGCAAATTCATCTATGGCAAATCTTTCTACCTTGGATGTTGTTAAATCTGTCTTCCAAGCTGGTCCTGAAGGATATGCAAAATCCATCTTGGTCAACATCTTCTTCGGTGCCTTCTTCGGCCGTGTCCTGATCGATACGGGCATCGCTTCCACACTGATCCGCAAAGTTGTTGAACTTGGCGGTGACAAGCCAAAGATCACAATGATCCTTCTGAACGTCGTTGTCGCTCTGTGCTTCACTTCTATGACCGGCATCGGTCCAGTCATCTCGATTGCTGTTATTGCTCTGCCTATTATGCAGGCTCTGTCAATTCCATCTGAGATCGCTCTGTTCTCGTTCATGGGCTCTATCATGTCTGGTATTCTTTGGAACGTTACTAACTTCACGCAGTACCAGGGAATTCTGGAAGGCATGGCGAAGGGCATGTTTGCTGATCCAGCTTATTCGTTCTCTGAGTATACGCCATTCGGCATTGCAGCTATGATCATTGCTTTTGTTGCTATTATGGTCGTATCCTGCATTGCTCTGGATAAGAAAAAGAAGTCGCACGCTTGGGCTGCTGTGACACCGGAGAACAATGGTGCTAAGGCAGATGCACCGATGATCTCATGGCTTGTGGTCATCATGCCGGTTATTCTTGTTGCTGCATTTAAGATCCCAGTCATTCCTTCCTTCATTATTGCTGCTATCTATGCATTGCTTGTGTGCGGCAAGTTCAAGGGCGGCTATGAAAAGGTCTGCCAGATGCTCGCTAAGCAGTTCACGGATGGTTCTGTTGATGTTGCACCAATGATCGGCTTCCTGCTGACACTGTCCATGTTCAATGCTGTCGCTGTCTATGCTGGTCCTTATTTCAAGGCAATTGTCGGCGGTATCTTCCCGACAACAGCTATCGGCATCACAATTCTGTTAGCAGTACTTATTCCATTAGGCTTCTTCCGTGGTCCTACAAACCTTGTTGGATGCGGAACTGCAGTTGCCGTTGTTATTCTGCAGGCTGCCAATTGGCCAGTTGGCTTCATCTATCCTCTGTTCGCTGTTACGACTATTGTTCCTCAGCATCTTGACATTACACAGTCATGGGTTGCTTGGGGCTTAGGTTATACACACGTAAGCTCGAAGGATTATATGAAATATACGATCCTTACTGGATGGGTCATCGGTGCAATTCTGTGCTTTGTCAACTTGGCAATGCACGGCGGACTTGTTGGCTGATCAGAAACAGTTCATATAGAAGCTATTATAGAAATCTGAAGAACAAAATTGTTCTCCAGATTTTTTTGAGGCTTCATCAGGAAGAATGGGTTAATTTCATAGCTTTGTAGGGAAGCTGCACATCTAT
>JAAYWN010000049.1 GCA_012516665.1 Erysipelotrichaceae bacterium | reverse complement strand
TGTGGTTGAACTTTACGGCAATGGTATGGATGGCAGAGGTGTTCTGAAGAATTATGAAGTATGCAGTCTGCTGAAAATGAGCGATAATTAATAATAATATAGAAAAAATCGGAGAGCGATCTCCGATTTTTTAGTATAATCATAGTAATATTCTTTTGAGGGGAGGTGAGTGAAGTATGGAAGAGATCAAAAACCCAGGTGTCAATGATGTTATGAACAATGCCAAAACATATATTCATGATGCAAACAGTTTAGCCATCATTGAGAAAGCAGCAAACTTTGCTACGGAGCATCACGCTGGCCAGTTCCGCAAATCCGGTGAACCATACATCATTCATCTGACCAATGTTGCCTATCTGTTAACTACCCTTCAGGTTGGACCTAAAACAATCGCTGCTGGTTTTCTGCATGATGTTATAGAAGATTGCGGAATTTCTCATGATGAATTAGCACAGGAATTTGATGAAGAGATCGCCGATCTTGTTGAAGCAGTGACGAAGGTTGGAACGCTGCAGTATAAAGGCAAAGAAGATCCGGAGTATCAAGCCGAGAACCATCGCAAGATCTTTATTGCCATGGCCAAGGATGTCAGGGTCATCCTGATCAAGCTGTGCGATCGTCTGCATAACATGCGCACATTGGAATATCAGCCGGAAGCTGCCCAGAAACGGATCGCTTCTGAGACATTGGATGTATATGCGCCGATTGCGCATCGTTTAGGTATCAGTTCGATCAAGAATGAATTGGAAGATCTTTGCTTTTATTATCTGAACAATGAAGAATATCATCGCATTGCTCAGCTTGTTGAAACAAAGAAAACAGAACGTGATGCATCCGTCAGCCGCATGATCATTGAAATCTCAGAAATGCTGAATGAAAATCATCTGCAGTTCCGCATTTTTGGCAGATCGAAGCATCTTTATTCTATTTATAATAAAATGGTCAAAAAGCATAAGCGCTTTGATCAGATCTTGGACCTTCTGGCGATCCGCATTGTGACACAGTCAGAACTGAACTGCTATGAGATCCTTGGCTATATTCATGCGAAATACAAGCCTATCCCCGGCCGCCTGAAAGATTATATAGCAGTGCCAAAAACTAATATGTATCAGTCGCTGCATACGACGATCGTAGGTGATGATGGCAAGATCTTTGAAGTGCAGATCAGGACAGAAGAAATGGACAGCATTGCTGAAAACGGCGTGGCAGCTCATTGGCGATACAAAGAAGGCAAAAAGTATAATGCCAAAGAAGAACAAAAGGAAATTGAAGATAAACTTTCCTGGTTCAAGAATTTTGCAACGTATTCTGCCGAAGAGTCCAATACAAGTGCTTCTGAATATATGGCAACGCTCCAGCATGATGTCTTTGAAGCAAATGTCTATGTTATGACGCCTAAAGGAAGAGTCATCGATCTTCCCAATGGTGCAACACCGGTAGACTTGGCATATCGTGTACATACGGATATCGGACATACATGCGTTGGAGCTGTCGTCAATGATACGATGGTCCCGCTGAACACAGAACTGCAGACAGGCGATGTGGTTGAAATCAAAACAAGAAAAGGATCAGGACCGAGCGAAGACTGGCTGAAATTTGTGAAAACAAATCAGGCCAAGAACAAGATCCGTGCCTATCTTACAAAGAAGGAAACTGAAAAACGTTCAGAAAAGATTGAAGAGGGAGAAAAGCTGCTGGAGGATGAGCTGCGGCGGCGCGGCTTTGATCCAAAAGAATACACTGAAAAGAAGAAACTTGAAAATATCTATCGTGAATTCAGAGTATCTAACTATACCGATTTCATGTATGGGATTTCAGTGAAATCGATCAACCCGACAATCGTCTGTGAAAAGCTGACAAATCAGAAGGGCAGAGTATCGGAAGATGAAGCTCTTCAGCATGTATTGAATCGTGAAGTAGAACGAAAAGCATCTAAATCCGGACTGCTGATCCCTGGTATCGCTTCCATGAAAATGTCGATTGCACATTGCTGCCAACCTGTCTACGGCGATGATATTGTCGGCTTTATTACAAAAGGTGAAGGTGTAAAAGTTCATCGCAGAGACTGTGTGAATGTCAATGCAGAGGGTGCTCGTCTGATCGATGTGCAGTGGGCCGCTGAAGATCCCGAAAGAACATATGACAGTGATCTTGTCGTTGAAAGCAAGGATCGCAATTTCCTGCTCACAGATATCGTTACGGTTGTATCGCAGTGCAAAATGACTTTGGAAACAGTCAATGCCAGCATCAATCATGATACATTGATCACAACGATCAAAATGACCGTGAGGGTCAGGAATAAGGACGCTCTGGAGAATCTTATGGCGAATCTTAGAAAAGTAGATGCAGTACTATATGTTGAAAGGGATAATCATTGATTCTCTTGTTTGAATGGTCATTTCGTCTTATAATTTTCACACACACAAAAAAATCAATGAAAGAGAAATTCTTTTTTCGGCATTACATAGCGACAGTGGTATGGTGAAAGCACTGCATGCTTGAAGAAAGAAAAGACACTCTGGAGATGGATCTTCGAAAGACAGTAAAAGATTCCGTGTTCCGCGTTAAGGAAAAAGAGCACATTGCATCAATGTGAACTAAGGTGGTACCGCGCAGTCAAGCGTCCTTGGAGAGTTTTTATACAAGCGGCGCTTTTTTAATGTAAAGGAGAAAGCTAATGAATTATCAGACACCAAGAGGAACATATGACATTCTGCCGGAGGAAATGGATCGCTGGCATGATCTGGAAAAAGTCATCCGGGAAAAAACAGAGCTCTATCGTTATCAGGAGATCCGTACACCTTATTTTGAAGCAACCAACGTCTTTTCCCGCGAGAATGATTCTTCAGATATGGTCAATAAAGAAATGTATACATTTTCCATGGGAGAGGATTCCTATACACTGCGTCCGGAAGGAACGGCAGGTGTGATCCGTGCTTTTGATCAGCATAAACTGTATGGATCTATGGAACTGCCAGCTCGTTTCTACTATATGGGGGCTATGTTCCGCCATGAACGTCCGCAGAAGGGAAGACAGCGTCAGTTTACGCAATTCGGCGTTGAGAATATCGGTGCAAAATCTCCGGAGCTGGATGCGGAAACAATTGCCCTTGGCTATGATATCGTCAAGGCAATGGGCATCTCTTCGGTAAAAGTATGCATCAATACTTTAGGGGATGATGAATCGCGGGCAGCATATCGTGAAGCACTGAAAAAACATTTTGCGCCGCATTTGGATGAGCTTTGTGCAGACTGTCATCGCCGTTATGAACAGAATCCGCTGCGGATCCTGGATTGCAAGATCGATCATGATCTTGACTGCATGAAGGAAGCACCAAGGCTTTCAGAATATCTGACCGCAGAATCAAAAGATTATTTCAATCGGGTATTAAAAGCATTGGATACCCTAGAGATTCCATATGAGATCGATGAACGCTTGGTCAGAGGCCTTGACTACTATACACATACAGTATTTGAAGTTGTTTCGACCCGGCCGGAATCCGGCGCACAGGCGACGATCTTTGCCGGCGGAAGATATGATCACTTCGTTGAATACTATGGCGGACCGCAGATGTCTGGCATCGGCTTTGCCATCGGTCTGGAAAGATTGATCTCTTTAGCTGCTGAAGAGGGACATGACTTTGGTCAGGATGCACCGTGCGCTGTCTATGTGATCGGTCTCGGCAATGTGTCTGATACTGTTCTGAAAACAGTGCAGGATCTGCGCCATGCTGGTTTTGTGAGCGATGGAAATCTTGTGCCGCGCAGTCTGAAATCTCAGTTCAAGAGCGCTGAGAGAAATCACGCGAAGTATATTGTGATACTGGGCGAAGATGAAGTGAAGAATGGTACAGTAAATGTAAAGCGTGCCGATACAAAAGAACAGAGCACATTGCAGAAGAGCGAACTGATCAGCACACTGCAGAAATGGGAAGGAAGATAGTGATGCAGAAAACATGTGGAAATGGAACCCTGCGGGCAGAAGATGCCGGCAGAAAAGTTACTTTGATCGGTTGGGTAAGCAAGCGCAGAAATCTAGGATCTCTTGTCTTTATTGACTTAAGAGACCGCAGCGGTATTGTGCAGATTACTTTTGATGAAACCATGGCTGCCCAGGTCCAGGAGGTCAGAAATGAGTATATCCTGAGCGTGACCGGGACTGTACAGCTGAGAAAAGATGCAAATCCGAAAATGGCAACAGGTGAAGTCGAAGTCCATGCCGAAGAAGTGACCATTGTCAATTCTTCAGAGGCACTGCCTATCGATCTCAGCGATAACAGTACATCTTCTGAAGACACGCGCCTGAAATACAGATATTTGGATCTGCGCCGGCCAAGTCTGCAGGCAAATCTGATCATGCGCCATAAAGTATGCATGATCGTCCGCAATACCTTGGATCAGAAGGGATTCATTGAGGTCGAAACACCGATCTTGGCAAAAAGTACACCGGAAGGAGCACGTGACTATCTTGTCCCTTCAAGAATCTATAATGGCAAGTTCTGGGCATTGCCTCAATCTCCGCAGATTTATAAGCAGCTGCTGATGATTGGAGGCATGGAAAAGTATTTCCAGATTGCCCGCTGTTTCCGCGATGAGGATCTTCGGGCAGACCGTCAGCCGGAATTCACACAGATCGATATTGAAATGAGCTTTGGTGATGAAGATGCGATCTTCGCGGTCGTTGAGCATCTGATGCAGGATATTTTCAAGGGCGTCAAGGATCATGCGCTGGAAGATCATTTTATCCGCATTCCATGGACAGAATGCATGAAGAGATTTGGCTCAGACAAGCCGGATATGCGCTTTGACAATGAGATCCAGGATATTACATCGATCTTTGAAAACACAGGCTTCCAGGTCTTCCGCAGTGTCATTGAAGCAAATGGCATGATCGGAGCCGTTAAATTCAGCAATGCTGCTGACAAGTACAGCCGCAAAGGACTGGATGCACTGCAGGAATTTGTCAAGCATGGCTTCAAGGCGAAGGCACTGGCATATCTGAAGATGAATGGCGGCGAACTGTCCGGCTCTATTGCAAAGCCGCTGTCAGATGAAGAAAAGAAGGCCGTTGCGGAAAGATTGGATCTGCATGACAATGATCTGGTCTTAGTGATCGCTGATCAGGAAAGAATTGCGGAGACTGCACTTGGTGCACTGCGTGTCAGACTTGCACATGAACTGAATCTGATCCCGCAGGGCGAGAATTATAAATTCCTATGGGTCACGGAATTCCCAATGTTTGAATACAGTGAAGAAGAGCACAGATGGGTCGCAGCACATCATCCATTTACGGCTCCGAAAGAAGAAGATGTGGATAAGCTGCTGAGCGATCCTGCACATGTTTCTTCACGGGCATATGATCTTGTATGCAATGGCTATGAACTGCTGTCCGGATCGATCCGTATCCATGACCAGCAGCTGCAGAAAAAAGTGTTTGAAGCCATCGGTCTGTCACCAGAGAAAGCACAGGAGAGATTTGGCTTCTTCCTGGATGCCTTCAAATACGGCACACCTCCGCATGGCGGTGTCGGCATCGGACTGGAGAGACTGACGATGATCCTTGCTGGAACAGACAATATTCGCGATGTGGTCGCTTTCCCGACGACCAACAGTTCGTTCGATCTGATGAGCGAAGCACCGGGGAATGTTGACCAGCAGCAATTGGATGTATTGGGAATTGAAACAGTTAAGAAAGAAACGGAAGAATAAGATTGCGGTCGGCCTTTCTTTCAGATAGAATAGACAAGGATATACAGAACAGGTGGTGATTATACTATGACAGAATTTTGGGCATCATTATTATGGTTCTTAGCAGGTGCAGCTGTTGCTGCAGTAGCAACATTCTTCATCACAAAGCACTATTTTGAAAAACAGCTCAAGGAAAATCCGCCGGTGAATGAAAAGATGATCCGGGCAATGTTCATGCAGATGGGAAGAAAGCCTTCCGAGGCACAGGTCCGTCAGGTCATGAAATCCATGAAGATGTAAAAAAAGCAAATGGATCAGAAGAAAGCTCTTATGCAAAGGAGCTTTTTTTGTGAAGTGATAAATTATGACTTTCCTGTGGTTAACCGGTTTAATTTGTCTTTGCAAACGCTTTAAAAAGCGTATAATAGAAAATGGTTTACAGGAGGATATATGAGTACAGAAAACAAAAAGGTTTTCGAAGCAATGGATGGTAACACAGCGGTCGCTCATTCTGCGTATGCATTCACAGAAGTCGCTGGCATCTATCCAATTACACCATCTTCACCGATGGCGGAACACATTGATGAGTGGGCTACAGCTGGCCGCACCAATGTCTTCGGCGACAAAGTAAAGGTCGTTGAAATGCAGGCTGAAGGCGGCGCTGCCGGAGCAATCCATGGCGCACTGCAGGGTGGCTCATTAGCAGCTACATTCACTGCATCACAGGGTCTGTTGCTGATGATCCCGAACATTTACAAGCTGAAGGGTGAACTGCTGCCAGGTGTTATCCACGTAGCTGCCAGAACACTTGCTACACACACGCTTTCTATTTTTGGCGATCACAGTGATGTTTATGCTTGCCGTCAGACAGGCATTGTCATGATGTGCTCTCATTCTGTTCAGGATTGTATGGATCTTGCAGGTGTTGCTCATCTGATCGCAATTGACGGATCTGTTCCTGTCATGCATTTCTTTGATGGTTTCCGTACATCTCATGAGTATGACAAGGTCGAGGTCATGGATTATGACTTCCTCAAGAGCCTGCTGCCAATGGACAAGGTCGAGGCATTCCGTGCTCATGCACTGAACCCTCATACAAACCCAGTTGTTCGCGGTACGAACCAGAACGATGATATTTTCTTCCAGGGTGAAGAAGCTCAGAACAAGCACTTTGAAGCAATTCCTGAAAT
Organism: Erysipelotrichaceae bacterium; assembly: GCA_012516665.1. GTDB lineage: Bacteria > Bacillota_I > Bacilli_A > Erysipelotrichales > Erysipelotrichaceae > Bulleidia. The sequence continues at coordinate 201 of JAAYWN010000049.1, read as the reverse complement.
CGCTGCAAAGTATATGAAGGCTGTATCTGAACATACAGGACGCAACTATGCTCCGTTTGTTTATGTCGGTGCTAAGGATGCGGAAAGAGTCATTGTTGCTATGGGATCTGTTACTGACACGATTACTGAAACAATCAATGCTCTTGTTAAGAAGGGTGAAAAGGTCGGCCTGATCAAGGTCTATCTGTATCGTCCATTCTC
>JAAYWN010000048.1 GCA_012516665.1 Erysipelotrichaceae bacterium | reverse complement strand
TCCAAGTAGATTTTGTATGTTTTACTTGTCTACTTTGGAGGAATCATATCAGAAGCATATCAACTTCAGAACTTGGTTTTCATTTATCTAGGTACTCACGATTTGTCATTTACCCAGTCACAATATATGCAATAAATAGAATAATACTTTGCCTGCTCAGCAGAAAAAGAAAAAAGGGCAGACAGATTGCTCTGCTGCCCATCGTATTCAGTTTTACTTCTCGCTCCAATTGCAGACAGTGTAGTACAGCTTTTCATATGTTTCTGCACTGTTCTCCCAAGAAACATCCGTGCTCATCGCAGACTTGACTAAGCCCTTCCAGCCCGGGCGGTTCTCATAGTACTGCTCCACTGCCCAGCGGATCGTATACAGCATATCATCCGCATTTGCAGCCCAGAAACTGAAACCATTTCCTTCACCGGTATATTGGTTGTAGGGCTGTACGGTATCTTTCAGACCGCCTGTCTCACGCACCAACGGCAATGTGCCATAGTGCATGGCAATAAGCTGTCCGATGCCGCATGGCTCATACAGCGAAGGCATCAGGAACAGATCGCATCCGGCATAGACTTTATGTGCCAGGTCCTCATTGTATCCGCAATAGTAAACACCTTTGCCTTTATACTCTGCTTCCATCCATTTAAAGGATTCTTCCGCATCTTTTTCACCAGTGCCAAGGACAACGAACTGAATATCCATGCCCATGATCTCACGAAGTTTATCCGTGATCATATAGATGCCCTTCTGATTGGTCAGACGGGATACGATGCCAAGCATGCAGACGTCATCTCTTTCTTCTAAGCCGAGCTCTTTCTGCAGTGCTGTCTTATTTGCTTTCTTTCCCGAGACCCAGGATCTTCCATCAAAGTTCTTTGCCAGACGCACATCTGTCTTTGGATTCCATTCTGATGTATCAATGCCATTGACGATGCCCCAAAGATCTCCTCTGCGGTAGCGCAGTACAGCATCCATTCTTTCACCATAAGATTCCGTTAAGATCTCATTGGCATAAGTCGGCGATACGGTCGTCACTTTATCCGCATAGACAATGCCTGCCTTCATAAAGGAGATGCCTGTATCGAACTTAATGGATCCATTGTCGAAATAGCTGTAGTCCAAACCCAAACAGCTCGGCAGCATATCTACGCCGAAATTTCCCTGAAAAGCCATGTTATGGATCGTATAGATATGCTTGATATTCTGATAGCGGTAATCATCTGCATAGCATGCGTGGCACATCAATGGGATCATGCCCGTCTGCCAATCATTGGAATGAATGATGTTCGGCCACCAGTCAATGAAATAGATCATGTCCAGCACTGCTCTTTGGAAGAAAGCAAAACGCTCGCCGTCATCCTCATAGCCATACAGTCCATCTCTTTCAAAATACGCCTGATGTTCAATGAAATAATAAGTGACATCTCCGACTTTGCATGTATAGTAGGTCGCCGGCTGATTGATCCAGCCGCTGTGGATCTGCACGGTGCCAAGTCTCTCCAGTTTCCCGTAATATTTCTGAATGATCTTCTTATACAGAGGCAGCACCACGCGCACATCATGGCCGCGCTTAGCCAATGCTTTCGGCAGAGACCCGATCACATCTGCCAGACCGCCTGTTTTAATAAAAGGCAATCCCTCACCAGCCACAAACAATATTGATCTAGGCATACTTACCTTCTTTCCTTCAGATCCGGTCTCTTCTCTTGACATAGACCGGTGCTTCATTCGTTCCCTTCAGTTCCTTGATATGATGTACGATTGCATATTTATCAACAATAACATGATCCAGCTTGGCATTCTCACCGATATATGAACCCGGAAGAATAATACTGTCCTTAACAACAGCACCCTTGCGGATCGTCACATTTCTGCTGATAATTGAATCTTTGACATTTCCTTCAATGACACATCCATTAGCGACGACTGATCCCTTCACAGAAGAACCTTCAGTGTATTTGCTTGGCGATGAATCATTGGTCTGCGTATAGATCGGCCAGCCTGGCTTGAACAGCCCTGCAGCAACACTTCTGTCCTTCAAGGACATCGAGAAACGGAAGTATTCCGGCAGACTGTTGATGCATGCAACAAAGCCTTTGATGCCATAGCCGCGGATATCCAATTCATCTACAGAGTCCTTCAGAATATCCTTGAACCAATACAGCGAAGATGTCGCTGCTGCTTTCTTGACCAATTCAATGAAGAGCTTTTTGCTCAGTACATATGCTTCCAAACTGATAGCAGCATTCTTTTTCTTGCCGCGGTTCGTACTGAATTCTGTGATCCTCTTGCTTCTGTCCATGGCGATCGTATCGCAATCCAGGAACGCATCCTTTGCATCCGCTGCATTATAGTACAGGCATGTCACATCCGCATGGCTCTCAATATGCTGCTGCAGCACCGTACTGAAATCCAGACTGTAGACAAAATAGCTCGGTGCGATGATGACATATGGATTATCATCCTCTTCAATGTACTGCATGTTCAGCATGAAATTGGCCACATCATGATTGTAGACAGCTGATGTAAACGTCTTCTCACCATACAGGATCCGCAGCTTGCCGCGCTTCGAATTGATATTATAATGCGAGCCATCTCCCAAATGTTCAATTAAGTTTCTTGGCTTTTCTTTTAAATAGACCTGGACTCTGGAGATTCCGCTGTTGGTCATATTGGAGAGAACGAAATCAATGATCCGATATCTTCCCATAAAAGCAATGGCCGGCACAGGTCTGTATTCACTGAGCCCTTCGATATTGGCATTGTTATTCTCAAAGTTGATGATTCCTAATGCTTTCATTTTCTCATCCTCCCCTTACTCAACATACTTCTTCGCATACAGATCGATATGCTCGCTCTTCGCACTTCCACAGACCGCTCCCGGTGCTACTTCCACATTATCCGCAATGATCGAGCGTGTGACTTTAGCCCCTTCACCGATCTTCGCTCCTGGCTGGATCACAGAATCAATGACCTTTGCGCCCTTTGCAATAATGCAGTTCGTACCGATCACTGAATTTTTCACTTCACCAAGCACGACCGCTCCCTGAGTAATATAAGAGTTCTCAATTTTCGCATCCTCACCAATGTACTGAGGCAGTGCGTTGACATCTTCGGTATAGATCTTCCAGCTCTTATTGCCGAGATCCAGCTGATCGTCATTCTTCAGCAGATCCATATTGCTTTCCCATAGGGAATCAATGGTGCCGACATCTTTCCAATAGCCATTGAAGCGATATGCAGCAAGTCTTCTCTTATCTTTCAGATACGCCGGAATAATATCTTTGCCGAAGTCATGATCAGACTTCTCATTCTTGTCATCGGCCAGTAAATATTTTCGCAGTGTTTTGTAATTAAAGATATAAATGCCCATCGATGCCAGATTGCTCTTTGGGTGCGCCGGCTTCTCAACAAATTCTTCTACCATATCATTCTTGTCACAGTTCATAATGCCGAATCTGCTCGCTTCCCTTAAAGGGACCTGCAGTACAGCAATTGTCGCATCTGCCTTCATCTGATTGTGATATGCGAGCATCTTATCGTAATTCATCTTGTAGATGTGATCGCCCGACAGGATCAGTACATACTCAGGATCGATCGAATCCAGGAAATCAATATTCTGCGTGATCGCATCTGCAGTTCCGCGATATACTTCAAAGCCCCTCTCATCAGTTTCTCTCGGGGTCAGTACATAGACACCGCCATCGTTTACATCCAAGCCCCAGAACTGATCTTTTGCTACATATGCATTTAAAAGAACAGATTCATACTGCGTCAATACACCGACGGTCGATACGCCGCTGTTGGCACAGTTGGATAAAGGAAAATCTATAATACGGTACTTTCCTCCAAAGTGAACAGCCGGTTTCGCAACTTTCTTTGTCAGTTCGTGAAGACGGCTTCCCCTTCCTCCTGCAAGAATCATTGCAGCCATTGTGTTAGCTCTCATTATATTTTGCCTCCCAATTATTTGGCTTACTACCTAGGTTCATTATACACTGTACCCTTTTATTTTTTTCATTGAAAATGATGAATTTACCTCAATCAAATGAAAAAACAGATTTCTTTCAAAACCTGTTTCACATCAGATATTTTCTTGCTAATGAAATAAAGTACAAAGATCCCGTAATAACAATGCTTCCCTCCGGTGCTGTTTCTCTCTTCGCCTTTTCAATGGCATCCTGCCATGTCATCTCTGCTTCGCTTCCATCGATCATCAAATGATGCAGACTGTCTGCTCTTGTTCCCGCAAACTGCGTGATGATCAGACGGTCGCAATTCTCTTTCAGCATCTGTGCCATTGCCTGCCCGGGCTTATCCTTCAAAGCACTGAAGACCGCCGTTATGGGGTGCGGCAGCTGCTGCATCGAAGCGATCAGCGCATGCATGCCTTCTTCATTATGTGCCCCATCCAGAATGATCAAAGGCTTTCTGTTCACAATCTCAAAGCGGCCTGCCCAATGTGCATTGTACAATGCCTGCTTTGTTAAATCAGTGTGAATATCTATACCTAACAGCTTCGCGCCTTCTAAGGCAAGTGCCGCATTGTACTTCTGATACTCTGCCAAAGAAGACAATTCATATTCATCGTGATCAAAATACAATCGCCGCGGACCATGCGAATAAAATGGCGGGCATTGTACTAATGAAGCCTGCATACGCTCTGCTCTGTGCATAAATACTGGCAGTACTTTCTGCGGCAGTGCACCCACCAGGCACACTGTCCTTTTTTGGATGATGCCTGCTTTTTCAAAAGCGATCTGCGGCAGACGGCTGCCAAGAATATTCATATGGTCATATGCGACCGTTGTCACAACAGCCAATTCCGGATGTGCTATTACATTGGTATTGTCCAGTCTTCCGCCCAAGCCGCATTCGATCAAAGCATAATCCACCTTCTGATCTTTGAACCAAGCGAATGCAATCAGACAGTCGATCTCGAACATACCAAGATCTTCACGCAGGATCGCATCCAAATATGCATCAAGATATTTCTGAAATTCTTCTTCACTGATCCAGTTATCATTGATCCGGATGCGATCGCGATGGCTCACAAGATGCGGGCTGGTAAACATGCCAACTTTATATCCATGTGCTTTCAGGATCTCTTTCAGATCATTGGTCACAGAGCCCTTGCCATTGGTACCGGCAATGTGGATCGTATGAAGTGCGTCCTGCGGATCTCCAATTGCGCCAAGAACACGCTTCAGCGGGGCCAGGCCATGGTTCGGATTGCGCCGGCTCATGACCCATTCTTCGTTATATTCTGTCATGATCAAAGATCTGGGATCTGCCAATCAATCGGTGCTTTTCCCTTCTCGATCAGGAAAGCATTTGCTTTCGAAAAATGTGCACAGCCGAAAAAGCCGTTATATGCGCTCAGCGGCGAAGGATGTGCCGCTTCCAATACCAAGTGTCTGCTGCGGTCGATCAAACCTGCTTTATTTCTTGCATTTCTTCCCCACAGCAGAAAAACAACGGGGTCCTGTTTCTCATTGATCTTCTGGATCACATGATCTGTAAAAACATCCCATCCTTTCCCAGCATGACTGTTTGCCTGGCCTTGGCGCACCGTCATCGTCGTGTTCAGCAGAAAGACGCCCTGCTTTGCCCACGGCATCAGATATCCGTTGTTTGGTATCCTGCAGCCAAGATCTATCTGCAGTTCTTTATATATATTCTGTAAACTTGGCGGAATAGGAATGCCCGGATTCACCGAAAAGCACATACCATGTGCCTGATGCGGCTCATGGTATGGATCCTGTCCTAGGATCACAGCCTTGATATCAGGATAATCGCAGTTTTCAAAAGCAGCGAAGACCTGATCATGCGGCGGATAGATTGTTCTCGTCTGATATTCCTCATGCAGAAATATCGATAGTTTTTGAAAATATGGCTGTTTCCATTCTTCCTGGAGCCAAGGCCACCAAGTATTATGCACCAAAAGGATCATCCTTTCTGAATTTTCTACCGGCAATAAAAGCTATGATGCCAATCGCTGCCAATCCTGCTCCGATAGAACCGAATAACACCCAGTTCGTTGTTTTCCTTTCATCAGAAGCTGCCTGTACATCATCTTCCGTTGGCTTCAAGGCAGAATCTGCTGAAGCTGTACCGCCCTGTGCTTCAATGTATTTCTGAACATCATTAGCTACAAGGTTGAAACTGCGGCTACCATTGTTCAGCAGCACAGTATTGAATTCAGTCGCATTGAACTTGCTGCCAAGCGCATTTTCTGCTTCCTCGCGCAGCTGTGAGAAATAGGACAGACCGACACCATACGGCACCAGCAGCAGCGGATATTCCTTCACATACTCAATGGTGCTTGCCACATAAGTGGAATTGATACCAAGATCCTTGAAATACGACTGTACTTTGCTGTCACTGTAGCCAAGACCATTGACCATCAGATCAACAGCCGCATCAAACGTATAGCCAAAGCTTGTCTCCAATTGATGATAGCTGGCAGCCGAAGCAGACAATCCTGAATAATTCCACATCTGATTCTCGGCATACATTGCCCATCCTTCTGTATAGCCCAGTGTGTCCATGACCAAACGAAGTTCATTCGGCTTCGTGCTCATGTAATAATTGCGCTGATACATATGGCCGGCAATGCCTTCATGGGCAAGTGTCTCATACAGATTGTTCTCATCGCTGATATTGCTGCCATTGATCTTAATAGAATTCGATGCTGCATCATCAACAGGGCACTGCATATAGTAAGCAACAATAGAGTCCGTGGCAACGCTCGCATCGAGATATTCCGCATGATAGGTAAAGGAAGAAAGCGTCGGGAATTCATTTCCCAATTGTTTTTCCAAATAGCTGAGGACTTCCTCCGGTGTTGTCAGGGATACCTTTTCATTCTGCGCGGAACTGCTCATGGAATTCTGCAGCAGAGAAAGTTTCTTGATCGTTTCCTTGAGATAGCTTGCACTGATATCAAGAAGCTCCTGCGTTGTTTTATCGGAAGATGCTTTGCCCTTCAGAGCAGCCTGATAATATGCCGCACCATTCGGCAGATCATAGACACTGTCACCGTATTTTCTTGTGCCGCGCAATGCTTCCAATGAATCTCTGACCTTCTGATAGGCCGGGATGATCTGCTCCAGAACAACTTTCTGATTTTCTGCATCCAGGCTTGTCTTCTCTTCATCGCTCAGAAAAGAAGCTGCTTTCAGCCGATTGCTGTAAATAATGATCAGTGCATTGTCGGTTGTTTTAGCGGTAAACCCATCCAGCCATTCTTCAATCTCATCCAGCATGGTATCGGTCAGGAAGATCCCTTTGGCAGACTGTTCCTGCGTGATCTTGATTGCCTGATCCATATAATCCGGAATCGACTTCGATACCGTAATATAATCCTGTGCATCTTCTTTGCTGCGCAGAACAAATTCGGTCATATTGGTTACGATGTTGGATGCTACATCTGAACTTGGCTCAAACAGCATTTCCAAGTCCAGATACTGTGCCTGATCAATCGCTGCTTCCAATTGAATTTCATATTCTTTATAGTCTTCCTTCTGGGTATCTGAAAGACTGTCATAGTCGAACTTATGCAGTTTATCCAAGGATTCCTGGTTCTCTGAAACAATCGTATCCTTGTCTTCGATCTTGCCGATATTTACATCGCCCTTTTGAATTCCATACGCATCTAGATCGGTCACGTAGAAATGCAAGGTCGTATAATCATTTTCCATTGTCTCGACAAATTCACTCTTCATGAAATCATCGAAATCACTATTAGATTTTTCTGAATTTGCATAAACTGAAATTGGATTCATGGCAACTGCCATAGCAATGCCAAGCACTCCTGATGCTAATCTTTTGACCAGTTTCATATATGATCCTCCTGCTGTTCTATTTCCATTATACAGAAAAGGACGGTTCATTTCCGTCCCTGCTGCTCCTTTTTTTCTGATTTCCTGTTCTGCCAGAAATCAGGGCTCTCTATTGTCAGTTCCATTGTTTCCCGGAAGATCTCGGCCTGGGCGCCCGTCGGATCCTCGGCCTGCATTGAAAGATAGACAAAATTAATGATCCGGGCAATGGATGCCGTCACATCCGCATCGGCAGCCTTTTCTCCCAATTCCCCATGAAGATCAGACGGACTGACCACGAACTTCACATATCTAGGATCGGTAACAAGATCTGCTTCTTCTTCACTGACCAAAGCTGAGACCAGATGTTCACTGACATCATTATCATTCTTAGGAAGTTCAATTTTGTATTTCTGCATGTTCCTCTTCTTTCATTTTTCTTAGATTCATCAATGCCATGACCGTCTGTTCCCGGATATTGCTCATCATATTGTTGAATCTTTCATAGCCTTCTTCTTTATAAGCATCTGCCGGCTTGACCTGTGCATACCCACGCAGATGGATGCTGACTTTCAGATGCTCCATAGCGTCCACATGCTGGATCCATTCATGATCCAGGATCTGCAGGAAAATGCTCTTTTCCATATGATGGCGGATATTCTGATCCGTATCCTTCATTCGTTCTTCATAAGCATTGAGCACATCTTCGCTCAGGACTTCTACCGTGCTGTGCGAACGGCTCCCATTCCATAGATCGGCATTGATCTGCAGAGATGTCAGATGATCGCGGAAAGACTCCTCAGCCCATTCGATTGCCTGTGCAAGATCCTGTTTTACAAGTTCCGTATACAGCGGCTTGATATCATCCATGTTCAAAGCCTGATCTCTCTGCGCATAGATCGCTGTTCTCTGCTGCATCAGCACATTGTCAAATTCCAAGGTATTCTTGCGAGAGTCATAGTGCAGTCCAACAGCTCTTTCCTGTGTCTTATCAATGATCGTGCGGATCCTGTCCGCATTGTCTTTGCCTTGGATAAAGTCTTCAATGGCACCTTTGCTTTCTTCACTGACATACTGTGTCATCAGGTCATCTTCCATTGATACATAGAAACGAGATACACCTGGATCGCCCTGTCTGCCAGACCGACCTCTGAGCTGGTTGTCGATGCGCTTTGCTTCATGGCGCTCACTGCCCAGAACCGCTAAGCCGCCAAGTTCTGCAGCTCCTTCGCCTAATTTGATATCGGTACCGCGGCCTGCCATATTGGTAGCTACCGTGATGGCGCCCTTCTGCCCAGCATGGGCAATGATCTCGGCTTCATGCTCATCATTGCGTGCATTCAGTACAGTATGGGGAATGTTCTTCTTCTTCAGCATGCTGGAGATAAGTTCATTGACCGATACTGAGATCGTACCGACCAATACCGGCTGTCCTGTACTGTGCAGATGAATGATCTCATCGATCAAAGCATCATACTTTTCTTTCTTTGTGCGGAAGACTTCATCCGGTTCATCTGTTCGGATGATCGGACGGTTCGTCGGCACTTCAAAGACCCGCATATTATATGTATCCAGGAATTCATTTTCTTCTGTTTTTGCTGTGCCGGTCATGCCGGACAGTTTCGTATAAAGGCGAAAGAAGTTCTGATAGGTGATGGTTGCCAAAGTCTGGGTCTCCTGCTTAATGCCGACACCTTCCTTTGCCTGGATCGCCTGATGCAGGCCATCCGAAAATTCACGTCCTTCCATTTTGCGGCCGGTGAACTGATCGACCAGGATGATCTCATCATCGCCGACCACATATTCCACATCTCTGCTCATGATATAGTTTGCCCGCAGAGCATTCTGAATATAATGCACAAGATCCGCATTCCTGCCATTGTAGATATTCTCGATCTTAAAGGCTTTTTCTGCCTTGCGGATGCCCTTTTCGCTCAAGGATGCCGAACGGTCCTCCTGATCAATGGTGAAATCTATATCTCTCTTCAGTCCTTTGACAAAGCGATCCGCATGGATATAGTTCTCATCCAGGATCTCTCCTGGTCCAGAAATGATCAGCGGCGTTCTAGCTTCATCAATCAAAATAGAATCAACTTCATCCAATACTGCATAATGCAGTCCCCGAAGCACGCGCTGACTTGGCTCCATGACCATATTGTCACGCAGATAATCAAAGCCCAGTTCACTGTTGGTCGTATATGTAATATCGCAAGCATATGCCTCTCGCTTCTCACTTGGCGAAAGAGAATGAAGATTGCACCCAACGCTCAGGCCCAAGAAACGATAGATATCTCCCATCCACTTTGCATCACGATCAGCCAGATATTCATTGACCGTAATGACATGTGCACCTTTTCCTTCCAATGCATTGAGATAAATTGGCATAACGGCAGTCAGGGTCTTGCCCTCACCTGTCTTCATTTCCGCAATATCACCATCATTCAGCAGAATGCCGCCCAATACCTGCACGGGATACGGAAACTGACCAATGACTCTTTTTGATGCTTCCCTTGCCGCCGCAAAAGCATCCGGCAGGATCGCATCCATTTTCTTTCCATGCTCAAGTTCTTCTCTTAAAGAAGCGGTGACTGCTTTCAGCTCATCATCGCTTTTATTCGCATATTCAGTTTCTTTCGCTAAGATCTTCTGCGCTGTTTTTTCTGCCTGATGAAATTCTTTCTGATCAACATTGAATAAATTTCCTAATAGACCCATACTGTCCTCCATTACCTGACACAGACAACAACGCACAGTCCCGGCACAGATACATGATCTGTTTTCTCATCGTGACTGTTTCCATTCTCATCAAACACGACCTGCCAGCCCGGTTCATAATCGAACTGTTTTTCATCAAAGGAGGGATTGATCAGGACCCGGATCAAAGATGTTCCGGTATCTGAATCAGAATAGTCTATATCATAGAATACTGCACCGCCTTCCGCAACTGAAAGGCGGACACAGTGAGCAATCTGTTCTGTTTTATGAAAGCGGAAAGCCTTATATTTCTTTCTTAAAGCAATCGCCCGGCGGGTATATTCAATCACATCACGATAGTATTCTGCCCGTTTCCAATCCACCTGATTGATGGCATCCCCAGCATTGTAAGAGTTGTCATTTTCATTTTTTGTACCGCAGAATTCCATGCCGCTGTGCAGAAAGGGAACACCCTGCGATACCATAGTCAGGGCGATCATCATCTTCTGTCTGGCTTTTCGGATATCCCGGTTCTCATTATTGCAGCAGAAATGCATTTTATCCCATACCGTCCCATTGTCATGCGTCTCCAGAGCGTTGATGCTCTTATCCGGTGAATTGAAGCGCATAAAATAAGGTTCCGTAAGGACATTGGCGCTCAAGGCACTGAGCACATCATAGGCCCGGTTCAGATCTCCGGTCGCATATCCCTGATCGTATTTCTGATCATTCGATGTTTTCCCCTTGATCACATCGCGGAAGTAATCATTGAAGTGACCGATGCCCGGCATCTTATCCTGATTGGTCAGGCATGCTTTCTGCGACCAATCCAGCTGTGTCGGCATATCCCATCCTTCGCCATAGATCATCGCATCCGGCTTGATCTTCACTGCCGCATCATGAATGCAGTTCATCGTCTTCGTATCTAAGATCCCCATCAGATCAAAACGAAAGCCATCCACATCATAGAGATCCATCAATGTTTCTATGACATGCACAAGATATCTTCGTGCCATCGGCTGATTGGTCGCAAAATCATTCCCGCAGTAAGAACCATTGGATAGGAACCCCGACTGATTGTAGCGGAAATAATAATACGGAACAGATGCATTGAAACAGCTTGTCTCAACATCATAGACATGATTGAAAACAACATCCAGGCTGACTCTCAGCTGATGTTTATGAAGATGAGCGACCATCCGTTTCATTTCTTTCATGCGTGCATACGGGTCCTGCGGATCGCTTGCATAGCTCCCTTCCAAAGAAAGATACTGTGCCGGATCATAGCCCCAGTTATAGCTGTCCTTCGGATGGAATTCATCCAGTGTGCTGAAATCCAGCACCGGCATCAGCTGAATATGGGTCGCCCCCAGCCAGCTGAGATAGCTCAGCCCAGTCGGCAGATCCTGAAACTTTGTATTCTCTTGGCATAATGCATTGAAATTGCCATGTTCCTTTGTGCCGCTCAAGGTTGAAGAAGTCATATCCCGCACAGATGTTTCATAGATCACGGCATCCGTACCGCTGATCTGTCCTGATACCGGTACTTTCTCAATCTGTTCCAAGATACGGCGGTCAATAACAGCAGACTGGCGGGAATTTCCATTGCTTGAAAGAGCGTAAGGATCTAAAGATTCCACATATTTTCCATTGCGCCGGACCAGATAGACATAGGTCGCATGCTTCAGATCGCCCTTTGCCTGAGCGCGCCAAACGCCTTTTTCTGTACGTTTCATTGCCATTGTCCGGATCTCATGATCATCACTGATCCGCAGGATGACATCCACGGCTGTCGGTGCCCACAGGGCAAAAGAAGTCGCATCCGGATGATAGACAGCACCCAAGTCATCGCCTTCATAATAAAAGCGCTGGTTGAACTGCTCCGTCTGGGTGATCAGGCGAATGATCAAAGGAACGATCAAGCCATGCTGCTCCCGGATCTTATAGTCAGTGCCGAATTCCATGCCTGCAGGTGCGGTCAGATCATAGCGGAAACTTGTCTCATGTTCTTCGAGGCCCGCGGTGATCAAAGGTGTTGACTCCCCGTTTTCACCCAAAAGGGTGAAGCTGTCGCTTCTCCCATTGTAAAAATTACGATTCATCCAGACAGTGATCCTGCCGAAATCATCCAGATATGCATTCATTGCAGGCATAAATACTTGTTCCTTTCAATCTTATACTTCAAGTTTCTTTACTTTCCAAATATCTTTCACATACTGTTCAATGGTACGGTCGCTGGAAAAATAGCCGCTCTTTGCAATATTTACCAAGCACATTTCTGCCCACTGATGGCGATCCTGATACAGCTCCTCAATCTTCTCCTGTGCTTTCACATAAGCATCAAAATCAGCTAAGACAAAGAATTCATCATTTTTCGTCATCAGTTCATTGAAGATCAGACGGAAATCATCCGGATCCTGCGACCACACGGCATCCGTAAAGGTATCCATGACGCGGTGGATCCGTTCATCCTTTTCATAATACTCTCTTGCATTGTACGAATATTTGATACGGTTGATATCATCGACACTGAGGCCGAAGATCACATCATTATCACGTCCGACCAGACGGTCGATCTCCACATTGGCGCCATCCATCGTACCGATAGTCACTGCCCCATTCATCATGAACTTCATACAGCCGGTACCGCTGGCTTCTTTGCCAGCCGTGCTGATCTGTTCGCTGACATCTGTGCCAGGCACCAATACTTCTGCCATAGAGACATTGTAGTTCGGCAAGAAGACAACTTTGATCATATCTTTGGCATCCGGATCATTGTTGATGACATTTGCCACGTTGTTGATCAGCTTGATGACTTTCTTAGCAAACGTATAGGAACTTGCTGCTTTCGCCGCAAAGATATACGTATGCTTCGGCATCCAATAATTCGGATCTTCTTTGATCCTTTCATAGCGATAGATGATCTGCATGATATTCAGCAGCTGCCGCTTGTATGCATGCAGGCGCTTTGCCTGCGCATCAAAGATCGAATCCGGATCCACGGCAACACCGCATGTACGATAGATATATGCAGCCAGGATCTCTTTTCTCTGCCGCTTCACTTTCAGGAATTCATTCTGCGTGCTCTTAGAGCCCGTATATGCCATCAGCTTTTCAAAATCCTGATAATTGACGGCATAAGATCTTCCGATCTTTTTGTCCAGCAGATCTTTCAGTTGGGGATTGCTATAGAGCATCCATCTGCGCGGCGTAATGCCATTGGTCTTATTAGTGAACTTCTCAGGGAAAATATGATAGAAATCACGGAACAGATCATTCTTCAGGATCTCTGTATGGATCTCCGCAACACCATTGACATGATTGGATCCAATGACCGCAAGATTGGCCATATGGACCTGATTGTCCTTAATGATCTTCATCCGCTGGATCATCTCATGATCATTGCCGCATCTTTCTGAGACCCATTGTGTAAAGCGTCTGTCAGTCTCCTGAATGATCATATAGATCCTCGGCAGCAGATTGGAAATGATCGGAACAGGCCACTTCTCCAAAGCTTCTGACATGACCGTATGATTCGTATATGAAACAGTTTCTTTGACGATTTCCCATGCATCATCCCAGCTGAATGCATACTCATCCATCAATACTCTGAGCAGTTCCGGAATGACCAATACCGGATGCGTATCATTCATTTGAATAGCAACTTTTCTGCCTAAGTTCTTCAGAGACGGATACTGTTTCAAGTGCGAACGGACAATACTGTTGATCCCTGCTGAAACAAAGAAATATTCCTGCATCAGGCGCAGATATTTTCCTTCATCTGTCGAATCGTCCGGATACAGTTTCTCAGTGATATCATCTACCAATGATAAATAATCTCTTGTATTTGCTGTGCCGCTTTCTTCGCTTGGCTCAGCGCTCCATAAGCGCAGCGTATTTGTTGTCTTTGTACCTGCACCGATAATTGCCATATCGTAAGGGACCGCCACGATGCGGATCGGATTGACATGCTGGAAATGCATATCGCCCTTTGCATCATAGGATGTCTCGATCTGCCCATAGAAATTCACTTCCACCGAATGCTTCGGCTTGCGGATCTCCCATGGATTTCCGTACTTCAGCCAATAATCAGGCACTTCTACCTGATTTCCGTCATGATCAATATACTGTTTGAACAGACAAGATTTATAGCGGATACAGTTGCCATTCAGCGGATAGTTCAAAGAAGCACCACTGTCCATAAAGCAGGCTGCCAATCTTCCCAGTCCGCCATTGCCTAGTCCTG
>JAAYWN010000047.1 GCA_012516665.1 Erysipelotrichaceae bacterium | reverse complement strand
GCAAAACTCAGTATAAGGAATTCATGTCCATTTTTATACCCTAAATGCTTATTACATCAGCATATACGCTGATTTATATACCCACACTTATTGATGAAGAGCCAAATTTTATGACCTTCCTGATGACAGATATGATCCTGATGGTCACAACAGTATATATAAACTATCGTACCAATCTGAAAAAAGAAATAAAGAGAAAAAGCTGGTATATTTATGCTGGCTTGATAGCTGCAGCTATTGATATGAGCTGTCTGTTTCTTTCACTCTATACGCATTGGTATTATGTGATTGATGAACTGAATGTGTATCACCGGTCTTATATGAGCTTTATGACACCTTTGTGCACTGCCTTCGTTCTGGCTGTCAATTTGATCAATCTGATAAGGCATCGCAGGAACATGCCTTTACAGATATTTGGTTCTCTTTGTATCTGTCTCATTCTTCCTACTGTCTGTGCGATTTATCAGTATTTCAATTATGGCATATCCTATGCCAATATTGCCTTGGTCATTGCTTTGATCAATCTCTTTGTGACGGTCATGGCAGAGCAGGGCAAGAATCTTGCCAAGGAAACAAAGCAGTCTGATCAGATGGCAATTGATCTTCTGCTCTCACAGATCGGCCCGCATTTTATTTATAATACACTTGGCACGATCAAGCACTTATGTCATACAGATCCGCAGAAAGCTGAAGAGACCGTTGATCAATTCTCAGTATACTTACGCGGAAACATTGATTCACTGAAGACGAACAATCTGATTTCTTTTGACCAGGAAATGAAGCATATTAATGCATATTTTGCGGTTGAAAAAACACGGTTCGGCGATCAGCTGAACACAGCATATGATATTGAGGAAAGTGATTTCCTGCTTCCTGCCCTGACCCTGCAGCCAATTGTTGAAAATGCGGTAAAGCATGGGATCTGTGCACGAGAAGAAGGCGGAACACTGACGATCAAAGAACATACAGAGAAGGATGCCTATGTGATCCAAGTGAAAGATGATGGTGTCGGCTTTGATCCTGATCAGCTTCAGAATGATGCAGGGAAAATACATGTAGGCATGGATAATGTGAGGGAACGTCTGCAGATGCTGTGCAATGGAACGATGACGGTCAGCAGCGAAAAGGGAAAAGGAACAGCTGTGACGATCATCATACCGAAAAAGGGAGATGGGCAGAAATGAAGATCATAGCAATTGATGATGAAAAGATGATGCTGGATGAACTGACAGATGCGATCCGCAAAGCAAGGCCGGATGCACAGCTGGATGCTTTTCAGTTTCCCAGTAAAATGATGGAGTTCGTGAAGCAGACAGATGCACTGGATGCTGCTTTTCTGGATGTGCAGTTAGGCAGTATAACTGGCATTGAAGCAGCCAAGAGCATAAAGAAGATCTTTCCAAAAGTAAACATCATCTTTGTTACTGGCTATGATCAGTATATGAAAGACGCTTTTGAACTTCGCTCTTCAGGCTATGTTACCAAGCCGATTACTGATGAAGCAATCAAGCGGGAACTGGACAACCTGCGCAATCCGGTCATAGAGCAGAAGCCACAGGGACTGAATGCATGCTGCTTCGGTACGTTTGAGATCACCATGGATGGTGTTCCGCTGAAATTTGACAGGGCAAAGACAAAAGAGATGCTTGCATATCTGATCGACCGTCATGGTGCTTCGGCCAGCAGCGGTGAACTGTGTGCTGTTCTTTGGGAAAATGCAGATGCGAATAAAGGCACAAATCATTATCTGCAGATCATCAAGAAAGATCTGATCGATACATTAAAAAAAGCGGGATGTGAGAACTTCTTCTGTTTTTCCCGCAATGAATACAGAATTGATCCGGCAATGCTGCACTGTGATTTCTATGATTATCTGGATAATAAGCCGGAAGGGATCTGGCGCTACAATGGGGAATATATGAATCAGTACAGCTGGGGAGAAAATAAAAACAGCTGGCTGCTGTATCACAAGGCTTAAGATCACATTTCTTGACATTCTATTTCACGTGCCTAAAATAAAACGTAATAAGAACGGCAAAGGAGAGATGGGCATGACTGCAAGACAGATGAAAACATGTTGCTGCTGTAAAGAGAATGCCCGGTGGTGCCGTTAGTGCAGGATTGTTTTTATATCGCAATCCGCAAAATCAATCGGTAACAGGATCCGGGCAGTATTGCCTGGATTTTCTTTGCCGTACTTAGCAAAAATAGAAAAAGAGGATAAGAATATGACTAAGATCTACACATCTATGGAACAGCTGATCGGCGGCACACCGTTATTGGAGATGACGCATTTGGAGAAGAAGTATGGATTGAAAGCAAAGCTCTTGGGAAAGCTGGAGTATTTCAATCCGACAGGATCTGCTAAGGACCGCATTGCCAAGGAAATGATTGAAGATGCAGAAGAAAGAGGCATATTGAAGGAAGGCTCAGTAATTATTGAACCGACCAGCGGCAATACAGGCATCGGCTTAGCAGCAGTTGGTACCGCCAAGGGATATCGCGTGATCATCGTTATGCCGGCTTCCATGTCAGCCGAAAGAAGAAAGCTGATGAAAGGCTACGGGGCTGAACTTGTACTGAGCGATGGAGCTAAGGGCATGAAGGGCGCCATTGCCAAAGCGGAAGAATTGGCAGAAGAGACGCCGCATTCCTTTATTCCAGGACAGTTCGTCAATCCAGCAAACTGGAAAGCACATTACAAGACGACCGGACCAGAAATATGGGAAGATACAGAAGGACATGTAGATGCTTTTGTAGCTGGCGTAGGTACCGGCGGAACATTGACGGGCACTGGCAAATATCTGAAAGAAAAGAAGGCCGATGTTAAGATCATTGCCGTCGAACCGGATTCTTCGGCAGTTCTGTCTGGCGAAGCAGCAGGTCCGCATCAGATCCAGGGCATTGGAGCTGGCTTTGTACCGAAGGTATTGGATACAAAGATCTATGATGAGATCATGCGCATCAAGAATGAAGATGCATTCAGATATGGTGCGGAAGCAGGCCATGAAGAAGGTGTGCTGATCGGTATATCCTCAGGTGCTGCTTTGGCTGCTGGAATCGCTTTGGCCAAACGTCCGGAATATGAAGGAAAAACGATTGTAGTCCTGCTGCCGGATTCAGGCGACCGCTATTTATCAACTGCTTTATTTGGAGAATAAAAAATGGAGAAAACACACAGTACACTTCTGCAGAAGATCAATGAGCAGCGCGATCCGAACTTAGGAAGCGCATGCCGCATTACCAACCGTACAAGAATCGTTTCGATTATTAAAGAAGTGCAGGTCATTCTTCTGCCAGGATATTATAACTATGAACATCTGAGTGCAGAGGATGCCTTGGAACGGCTGAATAAAGATCTGAAGCTGGAAATTGATTCAACGCTATGCTTTGCCGGAAGAAATATGAATGCATCGCAGGAACTGACAGATGCCTTTTTAGATACGCTGCCCGAGATCATGCGGCGGCTGAATACAGATATTCAGGCGATCTATGACGGCGATCCGGCCGCAAAGTCCAAAGCAGAAGTGATCCTGTGCTATCCTGGTTTCTATGCGATCTCAATCTATCGCATTGCGCATGAACTGTATCGTTTAGGGGTTCCGAATATTCCCCGTATCATGACGGAGTATGCCCATGAAAAGACAGGTATTGATATCAATGCCGGTGCGATCATCGGCGATTATTTCTGCATTGATCACGGCACAGGCATCGTTATTGGCGAAACCGCGGTATTGGGAGACCATGTCAAGCTGTATCAGGGCGTGACATTAGGTGCAAAGAGCTTTGAAAAAGATGAAAAGGGACATCCGGTCAAAGGCGGCAAGCGCCATCCGAATCTGGGCAGCCATGTGACGGTATATGCCAATGCGACAATCTTGGGCGGCGATACGGTCATTGGGGACAATTCGGTGATCGGCGGAAACGTCTGGCTGCTGGAATCAGTTCCAGCCGGAAGTACAATCTATTATGGGAAAAAGACGGAGTGATCCGCCTTTCAATTTCCGCTTATAGCAGTTAAAATGAACAGTGCGTGGAGGAACAATATGTTTAATGATTGGTTTACGATAGGCCCCTTAACAATTCATGGATACGGGGTCATGATTGCCATTGGTATTCTGCTTGCTTTCTGGCTGGCAGAGAAATTGGCGAAAAAATATGCTCTGGATGCAGATAAGATCGACAGCTTTGTTCTTTGGATCTTAGTGTGGGGATGGGGATGTTCAAAACTGACATACTGTTTAACGGTATTTGATCAGTTCCTGAAAGACCCATTGACTGTGCTTGGCTCCGGCGGCTGGGTCGTCTACGGCGGCATTCTCGGCGGCGTGCTTGGTGCTTATATTTGGTGCCGCTGGCATAAGTGGGATTTCATGCGCTACTTCAATATTCTGATCCCGTGTGTTGCTTTGGCACAGGCTGTCGGCAGAATTGGGTGCTTCTGCGCAGGATGCTGCGGCGGCATTGAAACAAGTGCATGGTATGGTGTCAGCTTCCCGGCAGCTTCACTTGCTTGGACGACTGCCAAGATCATACCGACACAGCTGATATCCGCAGGCGGCGATTTCCTGATCTTCATCATTACCTATCTCATCCTGACGAAATCAAAACATTCGGATGATACGGCAGGATGGTATCTGATGCTGTACAGCATCGGCAGATTCTTCATTGAATTCATCCGCGGCGATCTGATCCGCGGACAGATCGGTATCTTCTCAACATCGCAGTTCATTGCTATCTTTGTCTTCCTGCTTGGGGCATTCCTGATCTGGCACCGGCAGAATAAAGAAGAAAAATCGAAGGAGGAAAAATAAGATGAAAGTCGGTATTGCAAATGATCACGCAGCAGTAGATATGAAAAATGAGATCGTAAAGTATCTAGAATCTCTTGGCTATGAAGTCATCAATTATGGAACGGATACGAAGGAGAGCACCGATTATCCAACCTATGGTGAAAAGGTCGCCAATGCAGTAGCAGATAAAACAGTGGATCTTGGTATTGGCATCTGCGGTACGGGCGTTGGCATCGGCTTAGCATGCAATAAGGTCAAGGGCATTCGTGCATGCACATGCTCGGAACCGTACAGTGCAGAGTACAGCAGACGTCACAATAATGCAAATATCATTACTTTCGGTGCCAGGGTCATTGGTATTGAGACCGCAAAGCAGATCGTCAAAGTCTTCCTGGAAACACCATTCGAAGGCGGCCGGCATCAGCGCAGAGTCGATATGATCACCGATATTGAAAAGCGCAATGAAACAAAATAAATAAAACAGTCTCAGTGAGAGCGTATATCTCACCGGGACTGCTTTTAATTGGATGCATGAAAATGTATTGCTATTGTATTTACAAATGACATAATAATAAAAGAGATGAGATCTAAGAGAGAGGGTGTTATTAATGTCTGTGAAATCTTCAAATGTATATGCGAGAATTGAACCGGAAGTGAAAGAACAGGCAGAAAGCATTCTTTCTGCTCTTGGTATTCCTGCCTCAAATGCAATCAATATGTTCTATAAGCAGATCATTCTTCAGAATGGCCTTCCTTTTGAAGTGAAACTTTCAGTATCTGCACCAATTGATATGAAGAACAGCTCGGATCAGAAAATGAATGAAGAACTTGTAAAAGGATATACAGATATGAAAACGGGAAAAACAAAATCAGCAGAAAAGTGCTTTAACAAAATACGAAAGGATTATGGCCTTTGATATATTCTGTTGAAATCACGGAACAAGCAGATAAAGATCTGCGAAGTATTTATATGTATATTGCGTTTGAACTGCAGGATATGCATTCTGCAGGAAAGCAAATTGATCGTTTAGAAGAAAAAATCATGGGATTGGCGTCAATGCCGGAACGATTTAGAAGATATGCTGAGGAACCGTGGAAAAGCCGCGGGCTACGCATGATGACCGTAGATCGTTATTGTGTTCTGTATTTTTCTGATAGAAATTTGCAAAAAGTTACTGTGCTGCGAATTATGTACTGCGGAAGAGATAAGAATTCACAATTGCAAAAAAACAGTCAGCAGACAGATTGAATTTCAGACAAGGAAACATTGAAAAGCAGTCCCAGTGAGAGCGTATATCTCACCGGGACTGCTTTTTTTATTCTTCAGAAGTACTTGGCGCAGGTAGCTCGGCTGGCTTTTCATTCAGGATCTTCATGAATTCTTCACCAGTGATCGTTTCCTTTTCATATAAGTACTTTGCGATACGATCCAGATCATTGCGATGCTCAGTGAGCATCTTTACTGCCTTTTCGTGTTCTTTCTTTACTAAAGCAACGACCTTTGCATCAATTACGGCTGCTGTATCGTCTGAACATGCCAGGGAAGCATCGCCGCCAAGATACTGATTTGTAACATGTGACATCGCTACCATGTCAAAGTCATCTGACATGCCATACTGTGTGATCATTGCCCGGGCAACTTTGGTCGCCTGTTCAATATCATTGGAAGCACCGGTAGAAACAGAATTGAAGACGACTTCTTCAGCAGCTCTGCCGCCGGTCAAGGTCGCAATACGGTTTTCCAGTTCTTCTTTGGTATAGAGGTAATGGTTCCCTTCTTCGATCTGCATGGTGTAGCCTAAGGCACCGGAAGTGCGCGGAATGATCGTGATCTTCTGCACCGGTGCACTGTTGGTCTGCAGTGCAGCGACCAAAGCATGGCCGACTTCGTGATAGGATACCATCAGTTTTTCTTTATCTGTCAGGATCGCATTCTTCTTCTGGTATCCGGCAAAGACAACTTCAATGCTTTCTTCCAAGTCTTTCTGCGATACAGCAGATCTGCCTTCACGTACGGCCCGCAGTGCTGCTTCATTGATGATATTGGCAAGCTCAGCTCCGGAAGCACCGGATGCCATACGGGCAACAACGTTGTAATCGATATTCGGTTCTGTCTTGACTTTCTTTGAATGTACTTTCAGGATGTCTTCTCTTCCTTTTAAGTCAGGAAGTTCTACGGGGACACGGCGGTCAAATCTGCCAGGTCTCAGCAAGGCTGGATCCAGGCTCTCTGGGCGGTTGGTCGCTGCCAGAATGACAACGCCATTGTTGCCTTCAAAGCCATCCATTTCCGTCAGCAGCTGGTTCAGCGTCTGTTCACGCTCATCATTGCCGCCGATATTTCCTGTGTTTCTTTTGCCGCCGATCGCATCGACTTCATCAATAAAGACAATGCACGGTGCTTTTTCTTTGGCCTGCTTGAACAGGTCTCTGACTTTGGAAGCACCCATACCGACGAACATCTCAACAAATTCAGAACCGGAGATGGAGAAGAACGGTACATTCGATTCACCGGCAACTGCTTTTGCAAGCATGGTCTTGCCAGTGCCTGGAGGGCCTACTAACAGGACGCCCTTCGGCATGGTCGCACCGATAGATTTGTATTGGGCAGGATCATGCAGATAGTGAACGATCTCCTGCAGATTTTCTTTGGCTTCATCTTCACCGGCAACGTCCGCAAATTTGATCCCGGTCGTACCCTTGACGTATTCTCTGGCATTGGATTTGCCCATGCTGAACATATTGCCGCCAAGTCCTCCGCCGGCACCGCCGCCGTTTCCGCCCTGCATATTCTTCACAAATAAGCGCAGCAGGAAAGTTGCAACTAAGATCGGCAGGAGCCAAGAGATAATGAAAGTGACCCAGGAAGACTGCTGTTCAATAATATCAGCACGGTAAGTTACACCCGCTTCCGTCAGACGGTCGGTCAGCTGCGGATCATTCATGAGCCCGGTCTTGTAGATCGTGGAATCATCCTTCAGTTTAAATAAGATCTGATTGGACTGCACCTCAACTTCCGTGACCTGACCGGAAGTCGTTTCACTGATAAAATCGCTGTAATTTTTCTCTACGATCTGAGCCTGGCGCATGCTCGGCACCATGATCAGATTCATTAGGACCAGAACTACTAAGACAATAGCATAGTAGTAGAAAATCGGTCGCTTTTGATTCTTCTTATCGGGATTGATAATCATCACCTCTCAATCTGATAGTTATACGTTAGCACACTTCGACAAAGAGTGCTAATACTTTGCAATGAATTTTCTGTGAACATATATTTTGAAGGTATAATATTCATAGAAAGATCATTGAATAGGGGGTTTCCACTATGACAGGAAAGATCATTACAATCAG
Source organism: Erysipelotrichaceae bacterium (assembly GCA_012516665.1). Lineage (GTDB taxonomy): Bacteria > Bacillota_I > Bacilli_A > Erysipelotrichales > Erysipelotrichaceae > Bulleidia. Next base: position 1,005 of record JAAYWN010000047.1, on the reverse strand, counting down.
CCGTCAGTTTGGTTCCGGCGGCCACAGCATTGCCGAAATGACAGCGCAGAAGCTTGGTATGCAGAAATACGGACGGGAGATCATTGAACAGATCGCAGCGCGCAGCGGATTTGCTGAAGACTATGTCAATGAACAGAGCGAATCAGCAGATGCCGGCGGTATTTTTGGCGCCATTGCCAGTACCGATTACTATGAGAGCTCCAATCGTATTGCCATCTGGACAGAACAGTGCAAAGTCATCCGCGAGATGGCAGACAAGGGGCCGTGTGTATTTATTGGCCGCTGTGCAGATTATGTCCTGAAACAGGATTACGATCTGCTCAGAGTGTTTATCTATGCGGATATGGAATACCGTGCTGATCGTATTGTGCGGGTATATGGCCAGTCTGATGTAAAGCCGGAAAAGAGACTGAAAGAAAAAGATAAGCGCAGAGCAGCATATTATGAGATCTATACAGATCAGAAATTCGGCGATCCAAAGAATTATGATCTCTGCCTGAACAGCGGAAGGATCGGTCTTGAAGAATCAGCAGAACTTATTGCGGATCTTTACAGGAAGCTGACGAAGGCGGAATAAGAAGACCTTTGATCTTTCTTTTCTCGATATACATGTTGGTGTCAGCCTGGGAAAGAACAGCTTCAAAATCCATGTTTTCTTCGTGCAGGGCAAAGCCGCAGCTGAAGGAGAGCGTTGTGATTGCGTGATCGGACAAAGTTATCGGAGAACGAAGGAGATTCTGCCGCAGTATTTCAATGCGGTCAAGGATCTCTTTTAGATTCAGTTTGTATAGGATCGTCATAAATTCATCGCCGCCGATACGGAAGATCGATGCACTTGGCGGAAAAGCTTTTTTTAAAGAAGAAGCCATGGTCCGGATGATCAGATCGCCATTGTTATGCCCATGTCCGTCATTGATCCCTTTGAGATCATTCATATCGAACATGCCAACATAAAAGCGTTCTTGATTATGCCGGCATAGGAATTCCTTTAAATACGTACGATTG
>JAAYWN010000046.1 GCA_012516665.1 Erysipelotrichaceae bacterium | reverse complement strand
TGAAGCGACATTGATGTACAGTCAAAGGGGCGATAACCAAATGCTTTTTTCTCATACAGAGGCAGGAGCACTTCTTTTAAGAACCGTTCATGATCAACATTCTCTCCTGGCTGAATGAATCTTTCTTTTGTACGCTGTTTTTTTCTTAAGAAAAAATCATCCAGATGGATCAGATTCGCATCTGTTCTTTCCTGCAGCCATGCCGCAAGAGTGCTCTTGCCAGAAGCACATCTGCCATCGATCGCAATCACTGCCGATCCATGATGCAGTACTGTTTTCTGCACCTGATAGAGGACCTTTTCATTCATTTCCTGTATAGTCATGGTATTACTCTACACCAAAACATGAGAAAAGGCCTCGAAGGCCTTTTCTCTTTATTAAATAATAATTAAGGGGATAGAAATACTGAGTCATTGCTAAGGGGAGCAATTCATCAGTCAGACAGTTTCTTTCTGTCTGTACCTATACTATACTCATGACTTACTGCAAAATTATCTGATATCTATGTAAAAATATGTGATTGTGGATTTTTCGCACGGTTATGCTATTATTTATCAGTGAAACAAAGGAGGAAGAATTAATTTGAGCAAAAGTGACGCCATACAGATGGATGGAATCGTAGAAGATATCGCATCCAACGCATTCAAGGTCAAGCTTACAAACGGAGCATATATCCGTGCTACCTTAGCTGGGAAGCTGCGTATTCACCACATCCGCATCCTGCCTGGAGATAAGGTAACAGTTGAAATATCTCCCTATGATCTGACAAACGGCAGAATCGTATACAGGAACAAGTAAGCAGCTGAAAGGCTGTTTTTTTTGCGGCTGTACATAAAGAAAAAGACTTTCCGGGGGAGGAAAATCTTTTTTATACAGGCCTTAGGGAAGGCACCATATAGGGCCCTGTGCATTGCTGCACGGGAGCGGGCAACTATTGCTAGCTGAATTGTTTATCTGCGGTTCTTTCTGACGTATGAAAAATCCCCCGCATTCTTGATAGTAACACCACTTTTGAAAGTAAGCGAGAACTTACTGCTAAGAAATTTTGAAAGCTTTCTGTCTATGCCTGCCCATCCGATTGTTTAAACACAGAAATGATCCAATCCTGATTGATCAGAGGGAAGTCCTCGTCATTGATCTTATACAGATCCTCTTCTGTTTTCAGCTCTTCTTCGATCATATTCACGGGAATCAGAAAACTCATACCACGGTCGCCGGTATGGACAATGATCTTCATTACATCATCCTTTGTATGCTCGTATGCAACCGATGTGACATCTTCCGCCTTTCCCTTTTTATTTTCAAGAAATTCAATAAAACTGTCATACTTAGCCAGCTCTACGGCGGCATCATTCATGCCATCTTCAAAGACTTCGATCTTTTCCACCAGCTCCTGAATAGTCGCACATCTTCTCAGGCGATACCCCTGACTGACCAGCGGTTTCGCAAATTCAGTTAAATTGGTGCCGATATCATTCTGGTTCAGGTACAGTACGAACTTATGTTCTTTATCACTGTACAGCAATGGATTTTGAATCATAAATTCTTTATGGCAATGATCGCATGTATGCTGAAAAAGATCTCCGGAAAGCACTCTGTCTCTTAAGTCCGGATCTTTTGATGCAGTTACTGTATCATAAACGGTAATGGTAAATTCTTGTCCGCAGTACGGACATTTATATTGCAGATCACGAGATGCGCTCATAGTTTCTCCTAACTTTTCATTGAGATGCCATTAAAGTCTACACCAAGACGGGCTGTTTCCTTCATAATTCGATTCATTACATCCTGTTCATTTTCGTTGAGGTGGTCCCCAGCAAATAAAGCAAACAGACGATATTCATTGCTGTCAAGATACAGCAGTGCATAAACATCATCATCGATCTTTACCCCCGTATCCTGCGGCGGATCTTCGGCAATCTTTCCCTTCAGGAAAAGCCCCTTGATACCGGTAATGCGCATCGCATATTCCGCAATGCCATTGCCCTGCAGAAGACCGGTCATAACAATATCCGGATAGAAAGGATCTCGCAGCAGATCCAATCGTGGATCAAGCCGGCTCTTGAGGACATCTTCATCGGTATCCTCATCCATCATTTTTAAGAAATCTTCATTTTTATACATCATATCCTGCGTTGCCTGTGCTAAGCGAGCTTCGCTCTGGAGGACCATATCAACTGTAAATGTTCCAAGCATTTTCTTAGCACGCAGGCCGCGCGTACATTTTTCCCATGAGCTTCCTACTGCCAGCACATTGAAAAGGATCAGGCCATCCTGATTGCAGTAGGACGAGCATAAAGCGTAGCAATCATCATCGTGAATGGCAATGCTTTTCTTCAGCTGCTCGGTCAGATCATCCACTTCAATTGTTACGTATTGATGGTACCAATCTGTAAAGTACATCTCTGCTAGTTTCATATCTGATTTCATTTTATCTAATAAAAAAACAGGTTTCAACTAAGAAGCCTGTTTGACTTGATTCAGTCTCTGGAACGTCCGTTTCCCAGGATCCTTAGAATGAATAAGAATACATTGATAAAATCAAGATACAGCTGGAAGGCACTGTAGATCGCAAAGTTCTCTTTGATCGTTCCTTCCCCGATCTGATAGTAGTATGCTTTGATCTTCTGCATATCCCAAGCGGTCAGGCCAAGGAACAGGACCAGTCCAATATAACCCATAACTAAGCCATTGCGCAGAGCCGGAACAAACATTGAGATGACTGACATAATGACAAAAGCAAACAATGCACCTGTGAAAAGACCAGAGAATTTCATCAGATTGATCTTTGTATATGCGCCGATCACAGCACAGCATACAAACAGGACAGCTGCGAATAAGAATGCTTCAAATACCGTATCCACGCCATAAGCCATTGGCAGGAAGGCGAAGGTGATGCCTGTAATCGCGGCATAAACGAACATCAGGATCTTTACGGTCGTCGTTGAGAACTTTGAGATCCCTGCACTGAAGGCGATAACAACGCCAAATTCAGCAATGATCATAGCAATACCGATAAAGCCAGCAGCCGAACTGTTCATCACTTGATAAACATAGCCTCCTGACATAAACGAGAAGTAGCATCCGAACGCAACTGCGGCAGTAATGCCCAAAGCAATTGCCATATTGATAAACACTTTTGTTACATAGGTTCTTAAGCCGCTGGCATCTGATGCATATGACTGCGACTGTGGATTGTATTCACTCATTTCAATCTGCCTCCTTTTAATAAAGTAATCATACTTGGTTTTTGGATAAATTCAATCAACAAGACCGGTTCTTTGTATTCCTTCACACGGCGTTCACATGATCTGCATAAATTTACGCATTATCCGCTGATGAAAGCCATTTCTGCAATGTTTCCGCCGTTTCTGAGCCGCCCGTGCATCTGATTGCTTCTCCTTCTGGATGCAGAGTGCTGTAAACAGCAAGCCGGAGGTGATTTCTCTTTTGAGACAGTACTTTTATCGCATGTATATTTTTCTTTGTCCAAAAGAGATATGTATTCTCATGATGATAAACGAGCCATTCTTTTCCATAAGAGAGCTCTTTGGCACAGGCTGTAAAAGATTCGCTTTCTAAAGATATCGAACCATCATTGGCAACGATCCGTTTGTGAATGCGGCGGCCTGACGCCGCAGCTGACAGCAGAGCAATGACAGCGAATAGCACGATCATGCCGCCCGTCACTTCCAATCCGACAAGCCATTGCGATTGACTTCCTGCTGCGATCATGACCGCAAACAGGACCAGTCCCAATCCCGCGCTGCATACTAAGGACACCATCAGATGATGCATGCGAATGCTTTTTGCAATCCTCTTATAATCTTCCATTGTCTTTCTCCTTATTTCTGAGACCATATCTTGATCTCACTGCTCATTCTCTGTACGTCTTCCGGTTCCAACGAATTGAACCAGTGCACAGGCATCTGGTGATTGAACCAGGTATACTGCCGTTTGGCAAACTGATGTGAATGGATCTTGATCTGTTCCTTTACTTGATCGGATGCACAGCCGCCTTTAATATATGGCTTCCATTCCTGATAGCCGATTCCCTGCATGCATGCATCTGTGAAATTGACACCGCTCTTCAGCAGCCTCTGTATCTCATTTTCCAGGCCCTGTGCAAACATTTTATCTACCCGCTGATCAATGCGGGCATACAGCTGTTCTCTCTCCATAGTGCATCCTGCTATGAACGCATCATAGATCATTTTATGATCCTGATGGGCCACGATCTCGCTCTGCGGTCTTCCGTTTCTTTCATAGATCGTCAAGGATCGCATGATCCTGCGGCGATTGTGCGGATGGATCTTTTCGCACTGCTTCGGGTCGACCTTCATTAACATAGCATACAGTTCTTCATCACTGCAGCTGTCCCACTTTGGATCGGTGCTCGGTCCTTCCTCTTTGGCAAAGGAATAATCATAAAGACATGCTTTCAGATACATGCCGGTGCCGCCGCAGATGATCTGCAGGGCATCTGATGCATCGATCTTTTCGCGTGCCATTCTTTGAAAATCAGCACTTGTGTAACGATCCTTCGGTGAAAGAATATCGATCAATGCATGCGGGATTCCTTCTCTTTCTTCCGCGGTGACCTTGCCGGATCCGATATCGCATCCGCGGTATACCTGGATCGAGTCGCCGGATATGATCTCAGCTTTCAGCTGATGCGCCATATGAATGGCAAAAGCTGTCTTTCCGGAAGCCGTCGGTCCAGCAATAACCAATACCTTTTTCATGATTTCAGCCCTTTCAGCAGCTGCTGTTCTTCGATGATAGATACGGTCGGATGCCCATATGGATCAGTCCATGGATTTGGGCATTGCGAAAGCTGCAGAAGAATACTTTTCATTTCTTCAGCTGTCAGTTTCTGATGGACATGGACACTGTTCCTTGAAGCCAGCATGGCGATCCTTTTCTTCTGCGCATCCGGCAGGGAAAGATCCTTTTCCTGTGCAAAGCCATCCAGCAGATCCTGCAGGAATTGTTCCTTATTTATTTCTTTCAGCCAAGCAGGGATCCGGCGGATCGTGAGTGTATCTCTGCCGAATAGTTCAAAGGCCAGATGCATGTCTGCGCATGCGGCATTGATCTCATCCAGCCGATCGATCAAATCGCTTCCTGCATGAATGGTCACCGGCACCGTCAGATCGATCATGATTGGATCCTGATGCAGGCTCTTCAGCAGTTTTTCATATTCTACTCTTGCCTGGGCTGCTTTCTGGTCGATCACCGCAAGCCCTTTGTCTGCCAAAGCCAGAATATAGGAATCCTTATACTGCCCGATCACTTCCAGCAGCGGAAAAGGATTATTCTCTTTTGCATCGTAGGATGTTTTCTTTTCTTCGATCTTTGCCTGCAGTGCAGTCAATGCCGCATTGTCCTCTTTCGCTTCCTGAGCGATCTGTTCTTTGACGGCCGCATCCAGCACGAACTCCTTTGTTTCCGGTTCCGGAGCTTCTTCTTTCTTCACTGTCAGAGCATCTGTATCGAAGGCCAAAGGCTGATAGTACGCCGTCTTTGCTTCTTCTTTTTTCTTTTCAGGGCTTTGTCCATTGGCACAAAGTGCTTTATATACTTCTTCCTTCAGCAGCAGTTCCAGCTGATTCTCTTTTGATATCCGCACTTCCCATTTGCTTGGATGCACATTGACATCCAGCAGATGAGGATCCATTTCGATCGACAGAACACACATTGGATATCTTCCTTTCGGCAGAAAATCACCATAAGCATTCTGTATGCTTTGATACAGTTTATAAGTGCGTACCATTCTCCCATTCAGGAAGATATGCATCATATTTCTGGATGCCCGGGAAAGCATCGGTTTGATCAGATATCCAGTGACATGATAGTCATAATCACTGAAATCAACAGGCAGAGCGTTTTCCGCTGCTGCTTTGCCATAGACAGCGTACAGGACTTCAAGCAGACTGCCCTGACCGCTTGTGCGAAAGGCATCTCTTTCATCATTGATAAAATGAAAAGCAATTTCTGGATGGCTCAGCGCAAAACGCGAGATCACATCCTGGATCAAGGAAGCTTCATATGCACCGCTGCGCATATGCTTTAAGCGCGCCGGTGTCTGATAGAACAGTCCTTCAACACTGATCTCAGTACCTTGATTGCATGGATAAGGGCCCACTTTCTCTTTACGCCCATAGCCAATGATCACTCGCGTACTTTCATGACCATCGCCTGTGCTCAGCGTCACTTTTGATACTGCCGCAATAGAAGGCAGTGCTTCTCCGCGGAATCCCAACGTATGGATCGCCCATAGTTCATTCTGACCATGGATCTTGGATGTCGCATGCCGTTCAAAGCACATTTCCGCATCCGCGCTGTCCATACCGCAGCCATTGTCGCTGACGGTGATCTTTTTCAGTCCGCCTTCTTCGATCGTGATCTGAACTCTGGTCGCACCTGCATCGATTGCATTCTCTACAAGTTCCTTCACTACGCCCATCGGTCTTTCTACTACTTCACCAGCCGCGATCATATTGGCTGTCTGTGTGTCTAAATGTGCAATTCTTCCCATCGTGTTTTTTCCTAGTATTCATTATACAATATTGTTACCATGCGAATAAAAGAAGAATGCCGGAATGAGACAAACATCCAAAAATCAAAGTTCATTGCCTGCGCTGCCCCATGTGCTGATGAAAAAGCCTGCCGTGCCTACATTGAACAGATCCGCCAGGAGTTTCCTGATGCCAGTCACGTATGCACTGCCTATATCTGCGGTATAAACAATGAGATACAGCATTCCAACGATAATAAGGAACCAAGCGGCACGGCTGGCATGCCGATGCTGGAAGCACTGAAGCACAGCGGTCTCAGCAATATATGCGTCTGTACCGTCCGCTATTTCGGCGGGATCAAGCTGGGCCCAGGCGGTCTGATACGAGCTTATGCAGGATCGGTCAAAGATGTCCTGGACAAAGCAAAAAAGGTGGAGGATATTCCCCTCCACCAATACAGACTGACGTATCCTTATGATCTCTCCGGCATCTTGGAAGGATGGCTGAGAAGAAACACTGACATCATAGATATCCAATACAGCGATCAGGTCACTGTCTTATTTGAAACGGCGGACGATACTGTGCCTAACATCATTCAGGATCTTTCCCGCGGTTCTGTATCTGTCAATGACAGAGGTATCATCTATCGCGAAAAAGATATTAATTCTTAGGTACAAAGCGAATGTCCATATCTGTTGTATTGCCGTCAATGCCCGGAACCTGTGCAGTACTGCTGTATTGCCAATAAGCAAACTGATACGGATAGTTCGGGTAGTATACATCATATTCCGCAAGCCACAGCGGATACTCCTGCACATACTGCAGATCGAACATGTTTTCCAGCAGCGATGTACTGCCATAATACATCACATCATATCCAGCTGCTTTTACACGGTTCATAAAAGTCACAGCCATCTGTGATCTTTCTTCAGAGCTGATGGTCATGACTCTTCCTTCTTCACCATCAATACTGCCTTCCATATCAAAGACGATCGGCAGATCGATCTTATAATTCTTTGCTGACTGGATCGCATAATCTGCCTCTTCGGCCGCTTCTGCTACAGTAATTGCCTGCGAAAAGACATAGATTCCCGCATCAATGCCATTTTCATTGGCACCTTTCATATTTGCTTCAAACTGATCATCGCTGTAGAAATCACCTGTGCCATAGCCGCGGTATGCTGTTCTGATAAAAGCAAATTCAATACCTGCTCCAGCTACCTTCTTCCAATCGATCGTTCCCTGATGTACAGAAACATCAACGCCCTGCTGCGATGTATAGTTCTCATCTTCATAAGATACATAATCACCCTTGATCTGAAGATGATCCCACTGATAGTTGTTCGTCGGATATGGATATTCAAAAGCGATCAGCTGTGACTGTTCCTTCAGCAGACGGCTCCGTGTACACGATACAAAAGAAGCACTGCAGACGATCATCGCAGCGATCACTGCCGTACCGATAATAATATTTTTCTGTAATTTTCTGCGTTTCCTTTTTGTCATAAAGGAATTATACAAGAATCGAGCGCTTCTGCACGCCTGATTCTAGATTATTTTCTTAGTCAGTCCCTGCAGACCGCCATTCATCAGCTCCCAGATCTTTTCATATGTTTCTTCCGTATTCGGCAGTTCTTTGCATATGATCATCTTTGCAAAAAATACCATTCCGTCAATTATAAAGGCACTGACATAATCAATATCATTTGGATCCTTCAGGAACTGCACAAAAGATTGCGCAAAGATGGTCTTCACATCATACTGTTTGATCTTCTGTTTCTCCGCTTCCCTCATTTTATAAGAAGAATCACGATACTGCTGATAGAACAATGTCTTATAATCACTCTCAATAAATTTAGCAAACAGGATCATCCAATGAGAATGTGCACGTGCAAGCACACTGCTCTCATCCTTTGTTTTCAATTTCTCTTCATACTTGAATGCATCCAGCATTTCATGATTGACCTGAGCAAAGCATTCACATAAAAGATTCTCTTTTGTACCAAAGTCACGATATACCAAAGCCTCATTGATATTGGCTCGCACAGCTGCCTGGGCAACAGAAAAAGACTCCAACCCTTTTTCTGCTATCGTCTTCATAGCGGCATCCATCATCTTCATTTTTCTTCCTGCTGCGTCCATATCTTATCCACCTAGCTTAGATTTTTTCTAAGCTTTTATATTACCACGGTTTAACGAGTAAAAGCATTGAATAAACTATATGTTTTGTCTAGTTTTTGCCTTTTTCATCATATATTTTTCCTGCAGTAAAGCGCATGCCAATGTAAGCACTTCCTTCATGATCTATCGCCTTCTTAACCGCTGCTCTCATGAGACATCTATTGATTCGATACAGCAGGAATCATATATGTTATAAAGATCTATACTGCCTTGACATTCCTTTTTTCAATTGCAATCTTGTGAATGGAAGATGTCATAAGCAGTATGAAAGGGAGGGGTTGGGCCCTCCTTTTCTGTGGTGCATTAGGCCGGTCGGCTGCTTCTTCTTTCTGTTCAGCCTTCTGCAGATATATTCAGTGAGTATCCCTGCCATAACAGAAAGAACAAACGAAATCAGAAATGTCATGAACAGTTCTCCCTTCCAGTCGAAAGAGAACCGACAAT